>CAIPGJ010000196.1 GCA_903864555.1 uncultured Pseudomonadota bacterium
AATCGCGGCAATGGAAGCGTCCATCTCCATCGAGAGTAAAGCCGCGTGCTGTTGCGAAATCACGTAAAGAAGGGCCGGTAAACGGTTTGCCACCGGAAACGACATTGATGGCAATCTGGATATCCACTTCGCCACAGAAGCGATCAAGATCCCTGGCTATGGCTTGTGCCGGCTGTGCGGAATGTCCGACGACAGCCCCCAGTTCCTGCGCCAGCAGTTCTACTGCTTGATCGAAGCGGGCCACTTCATCTGCACTGGCAGCCCCGCGCCGGCTCACCAGTTGCAGGCCTGCCCTCAGATATGTGCCGGTACGCTCATGAGTTAGCGCGGTCCAACTGGCATGGTCTGTATCAAGTATCTCCAGATAAACGGGGTGCGAAAAGTTCTGCAGAAGCTCGGCTGCACGAGGAATGGCCCGTTGCCCTGCTATGGCGCTTCTTCCTGCCATCTCAAGGATATGGTCCAGTCCATCATTCAGGATGGCAGGCTGTAGTGGCTGTTCCGAGGCGGCTGCCTTGGGGAGCTCAACTGTCGGTGGCAGTGGCCGATCAGTGTAGTCACCGGCCGGCACCAATTCATCCAAGGTCGGCTCTATGCGTTCCGGCTGCAAGCTCTGTGGCGCCTCGTGCGCTGCGTCCAGACTCTCAGCGCCCCCTGCTTCCGGGTCAGGAGGTACCATCAGGACGTCATCGTGGCCTGATCCAAAGGCCTGTTCCGTCTCTCGCCGGTAACGGATTTCCTGCCATTTGTTGTAGGCAAGCACGGCGACGACCACAACCGCGCCAATGACAAACAAGCCAATTTGTAATTCGCTCATGCGGCCACTGGCTCCTGCAGTTTGAGCGCTTCGTCCATATCCACCTCGACCACACGGGACACTCCCTGCTCCTGCATGGTTACGCCCACTAGATGCGTGGCCATTTCCATGGCGATCTTGTTGTGGCTGATGTAGAGAAACTGCGTCTGCCGGGCCATCTTGCTGACCAGATCACAGAAACGCAGTGTGTTGGCATCGTCCAGCGGGGCATCAACCTCGTCCAGCAGGCAAAATGGGGCCGGATTGAGCTGGAAGAAGGAAAACACCAAGGCGATGGCGGTCAACGCTTTTTCCCCGCCGGAAAGCAGGTGGATGGTGGAGTTTTTCTTGCCGGGTGGTCGTGCAGTCACCACAACCCCGGAATCCAGTACTTCTTCACCGGACATGGTCAGACGCGCTTCTCCGCCACCGAACAAGGCGGGGAATAGCTGCCCGAAATGGCCGTTCACGGTATCGAAAGTCACTTGAAGCAGCTCGCGTGTCTCGCGGTCGATCTTGCGGATCGCATTCTCCAGCGTCTCGAGAGCAGAATTCAGATCTTCGGCCTGGGCATCCAGGAAGGTTTTGCGTTCCTGGCTGGTCTGCAGTTCCTCCAGTGCTGCCATATTGATGGCTCCAAGGTCACTTATGGCCGCATTCAACCGGGTGATTTCCCCTTGCAACGACGAAGCCTTCTGGCCTTCCCTGGCTTCTGCCATCAGTTGCGCAGCTGTGGCATCATCAACTCCCGCCTCTGCGAGCTGTGTGGCGAACTGCTCCATGCTGAGGTGCGCTGCCTGCTCCTTGAGCCGCAACTCAGCGCTACAGTCGCGTAGGGGCTGCAACTTCTGTTCCGTTGACAGCCGTGCGTCCTCCAGGGAGCGCAGTGTGCTTGCGGCCTCGTCCTGCAGGGAGCGCGCTTCGGTCAGCCTTGCTTCCTTGCCGACGCGAACCTCCAGTGCCGCCTGGAGTTGCTCCTTCATCCCTTCATCGTGCAAGTCGCCCAGCTCGGCAGCAAGAATCTCCAGCTGGTCTGCAGCCTGGCTCGTAGCCTCGACTGCAGTCTGCAGCATGCGTCCGATCTCCTCTATCTTGCTGGCGCATTCACGCTCTGCAAAGGCGGCTTCCTGGACTTCGCGCTCCGCCTGTGTGATCACTCGCCGGTGGGCATCCAGCGCGTTCGCGGCTTCATCATGGGCAGCCATGATTTGCTGCAGTCGTTCGCGTGCCATGCCACTGTTGTCACGGTGTTGTACCAGCGACTGGGCTGCGCTTTCCCTGGCCCCAGCTTCAGCTTCCTGTCTGGCCATCAAGTCAGCCAGTTCGGCTGTAATCTGGGTGGTGCGCTCCACGAAGCGATCGCGTGTCTGAACAAGCTTCATCTGTTCAAGCCGCAGGTCGTGCTCGCGCTGTTTTAGTGCCCCCGCCGCGGCACGCAACTGTGCCAGGCTCTCATCATGTGCCGCAACGTCGTTGTCCAGTACCTGGAGCTGATCACGAATATCATCCAACCGGCCCTGCATGACTTCAGTCTGCTTGCTCAGGGCCTCAATCTCACGCTGCCGTGCCAGGATGCCCGAGTCAGCCGGATCCGGAGCGTGGAAGGCAACGCTGAAACGCCCAAACTGATGCCCTTCCCGGGTAACGAGAATGGTTTCGGCAGGCAATGACGTTCGTGTCATTGTCCCGGGAATGCCTTCAATTGCATACACATTGCGCAGCCACGCAGCAACCAGTGGCGCTATAGCTGAATCAAGCACCGTAACGACTCCGGCCAGCGGTTTCAACCCCGGCTCGACCGCATGCGCGGCAGATTCACCGAAGGAAAATGGCGTCAATGCGGTCAGTTTTGCCGGTGGGGGATTATCCAGAAGGTTCTGAAGAAGTTCGGGACTTCCGATTTCCACCGCGTGGAGGCGATCACGCAAGACAGACTCAACCGCGGTGTCCCATCCCTCTTCCACTCGAAGCTGTTGCCAAAGTCGTGGCTGCGCCCCTAGTTGCCAGCGGGCAATCCAGTCATGAATCTGGCTGTTTTCATCGACCTGCGACTGGATGCGTTCGAGAGCATCCAGTCGTCCCGCCACCGAGGAGTGCTCCCGCTCCAACTCGCGCAATTCGCCGGCCATGGTCTGACGTGAGGTTTGAATCTGCGATCTCAGTTCGCTGGTTTCCTCTGCCCTGGCCTGCTGGTCGGTCAATTCTGCGGCAACTCCGTCAAGATCGCCCAGCAACTGTTCCAGCGCCTGCTGATCGGGCTCGACAAGCTGGGCACGCTCTGCCTGCAGCCGCTCCATGCGTGTGGCCAGGTCCTCCAGGATGCGATCAGCATGAGCGACATTAGTCTGCTCCAGCTGGACGGCACGCTCCGATTGCACCACCGCCTCGCGTTCGGTATCCAGCTGGCTGCGGGTGTTGCGAAGTTCATGCTCCCGCTCCGGCAAACGTGCCTGCTCTGCTTCGAGTTGCTGGCGCGCCATTTCACTGCGCTCGGCAGTTTCGCCTGAACGACTCTGCCAGAGCGAAGCCGCCTCCGACAACTCGGCGCGCTGGCGCTCGCCATTTTCCAGTTGCATGCGCAACTGGTCGATTTGTGCCTCCAGCCGCTGACGTGTCTCAGCCACGAAACGGATTTCGGTTTCCAGGCGTGCCACTTCCGAATTGGCGTTGTACAACTCCCCCTGGGCCGTGGACAGCGTGTCACCCGCCGTGTAATGCACCTGCCTTGCTAGTTCCAGGTCCTTCTCAATCTCCCGCAGCCTGGCCGTTTCGGCCTCGAGTTCATTCGTCAGCCGTTCAACATCGCGATGGTGGCGCTCCTCCTCAGCTTCGGCTTCCTGCCGGCGCAATACCCAGAGAAGGGTCTGTTTGTGCTGACGCTCTGCGGAGAGGTCATTGAAGCGCCTGGCTACTTCGGCCTGTCGCTCGAGTTTCTCGATCTGGGACCCGAGTTCCTGTCGAATGTCGCCGACGCGAGAAAGGTTTTCGCGGGTATCCGACAGGCGGTTTTCCGTCTCACGCCGCCTGTCCTTGTATTTGGATATTCCCGCAGCCTCTTCCAGGAAAACCCTCAGTTCTTCGGGTTTTGCTTCGATGATCCGGGAGATCATGCCCTGCTCGATGATGGCATAGGCGCGCGGGCCCAGGCCTGTGCCCATGAAGATGTCCTGAATGTCGCGGCGGCGGACATGGGTGTTGTTGATGTGGTAGGAGGACTCTCCCTCGCGAGTCAGCACCCGTTTGACTGAAATTTCGGCATATTGCGACCACTGACCGGCTGCCTTGCCCAGGCTGTTGTCGAAAATCAGCTCAACGCTGGCTCTTGCCACTGGCTTGCGCTGCGTGGAGCCATTGAAGATGACATCCTGCATGGAATCGCCGCGCAGCGCCGATGCCCGCGATTCGCCCAGAACCCATCGAACCGCATCGATGATGTTCGATTTCCCGCAGCCGTTCGGTCCTACCACGCCCACAAGGTCACCCGGAACCTTGACAAGGGTGGGGTCAACAAAAGACTTGAAACCAGCAAGCTTGATTTGTGTGAGGCGCACTGACGATTTTTCTGAAAATGTGGAAAACCAGCGCTGGTCAGACGGAACGCTCCAGCTGCCATTTCTTGTTTTGGAGGACTTGCCTCTGCCCCCATTTCGGCCTCAAGTCAAGCTTTGTACGCGGCTTGGCAGGCATCAAAATATAATACCATTTTCAAACCACCGATCCGTCGGGAAAAACGCCACGAAAGGCCTTCCTTGCCCAAGAATTCCCTCCCCCAGAAACCCGCAATGCCAGGCAGGAAGTTGCCGATATTCAGCAATCCAAGCCCTGGCCGCGACTTCCTCATCCGAATGGAGATTCCTGAATTTACATGCCTGTGCCCTATGACGGGTCAGCCAGATTTTGCGACCTTATTCCTTGATTATGTGCCTGATCGCAATTGTGTCGAATTGAAAGGCCTGAAGCTCTACGTCTGGTCGTTTCGTAACGAAGGCGCCTATCATGAGGCCGTGACCAATCGCATCCTCGATGATCTGGTGGCAGCGACACGGCCTCGTTACATGCGACTTGTGGCGCGCTTTTACGTCCGGGGAGGGATATTCACAACGGTGGTGGCTGAGCATCGCAAGCGTGGCTGGAAGACCAGCATGGAGCTGCCAGATTGTCCTGCAAGCCCGTGTGCGAGCACCGGCAACTGAGCGACCCGGAAAGCGATGTCCGAGTTCCCTGCTGAACATATAATTGCAGGCTTGCCGCCCTTGCGGCCCATATCCCACAACCTGGCAGGCTCACTTGAATCGCGATCTGGACCGGCTGCAGCCCTACCCGTTTGAGAAACTGAAGGCACTGTATGCCTCGGTGACTCCTGATCCGGCCTATTCGGCCATCCCTCTATTTATCGGCGAGCCCAAGCACCCGACTCCTGATTTCATAAAGAAGGCCCTGACAGACAATCTGGCGGGGCTGGCGGGGTACCCTGCCACTGCCGGTCTGCCAGAACTGAGAAAGGTGATTGCCGCCTGGATATGCCAGCGCTATGGCCTGCCGGCGATAGACCCCGAAACACAGGTGTTGCCGGTGCTCGGTTCGCGCGAAGCGCTTTTTGCCATTGCACAGGTCTTGATCGATCGGACCCGTCCTGATCCGGTGGTCATTTCGCCCAACCCCTTTTATCAGATCTACGAGGGTGCCGCGTTGCTGGCCGGGGCCACACCCTACTACCTGAACACCCCTGAGCACTCCAGCATTCCCACTGATTTTGCCTCCATTCCGGAAGATGTCTGGAAGCGGACCCAGCTTTTCTATACTTGTTCACCAGCCAATCCAAGCGGCCGCGTGATGCCCCTGTCAGAGTGGAAACTGCTGTTCGAACTGGCCGACAAGCATGATTTCTGCATTGCCTCGGATGAGTGTTACTCGGAGCTCTATTTCGATGAATCCAAGCCGCCTTTAGGAGGCTTGCAGGCAGCCCGGATGCTCGGCAGACCGGACTTTGACAGGCTGGTCATTTTCTCCAGTCTGTCAAAACGTTCGAATGTGCCGGGAATGCGCTCCGGATTTGTCGCAGGGAACAAGGAACTGATGCAGGCGTTCCTGCTTTACCGCACCTATCACGGAAGCGCCATGTGCCCAACTTTCCAGGCTGCGAGCGCCGCTGCC
>CAIPGJ010000197.1 GCA_903864555.1 uncultured Pseudomonadota bacterium
CGTGATTCAAGAGTGCCTGACAATGCGAGGGGACACATCCCCTCGCGCTCGCCTAAGAAGCAAGATTAGCACGCGAGGCACAGGCGACCGGACTGCCTGGCCAGTGCCGGATCAGCGAAAAACCACTTCACCGCGCAGCACCCCCTCGAAGGCTGCCAGGCCCTGGGACTTGTCCGCGACGCGGACCTGAAAAACCTTTGGCGGCCCCGCCTCGGCACTGCCGTGCGCTGTCAGCTGCGCGGCGAACTTCTCCTCGAAGCGCAGTGCATGACGGCGCCAGGCCTCGCCCTTGTCGCCATGCGACTGGTGGTAGATAAGCAGGTCATGGCAGATACCCACCCGCAAACCTTTCAGAAAAGCGCGGTAGGAGAAATCCAGGTCGTACAGGTGGAATCCGTCGAACACGCTTTCATCGAAGCGCAGGGCTTCGGCCACATCGCGCCGCGCCGCGATGAACAGGCCGTCGATGGCCTGCACCGGCACCGCCGGTACCCCAGCGCCGTGCTGGCAGAACACGTTCAGCACATAGCCGCCACCATCGCCATCGCGCCCGGCCGGCTGCAGCACCTGGCCGTGGATCGAGGGCGTGCCGGCGCTGATCCAGTGGCTGTCCTTGAGGCAGGTGGTACCCGCCACGCCCAGCACATCGCTGACTGCGAAATGCGCCTGCAGGCGCACCCCGACATCGGCCTGCAGGAACTCGATGTCGTCGTGGCAGAAAATGACGAACTGGCCGCGGCTCTGCGCCAACCCGCGGTTGTAGCCCTCCGCGAGGGAACGGGCGTCCGGGATGCGGATGAGTTCCCAGCGCTCGCCTTGCATGCAGGCCTGCAGATTGGCGCTGACGCGCGCAAACCGCGCATCGTCGACGCTGCAGATCACAAAGGAAAACCGCAGCTTCTGTGGCGTCCGCGCCCCTGATGGGGATTGTTTTCCCTGCAACAGACCGCGCAGCATTGCGAGCAGCACCGGCATTCTCCCGACTGACCAAACTGCGCGGGAGTATAAGCGGGCGCTACGGGCAGGCAGCCAGCGGTGGCGGGTGAGGCGCTTTCCGCGCCGAATGAATCAGCGCCGAGGGATCAGGGCAGGCGCGATGCCGGTACCGCCGCGCCGCCGGCACGAGCACCCGCGCCAGCATCCGTACGTGCGCGCAGGTCGATCACGCATTGTTCACCCGGCGAACATTCCGGAAATCCGCCGAAGAATCGGGCAGAAGCTGGCGAAACATGGCTTGCTCGTGGCAGGAAATGGCAGCCGGATGATGGGTGCATTCCCCCTCTGTGGATGCCCCGGCCGGGACCGGGAAAGCAGCACCCCGCTGCTATAATCGCGCTTCATTTCCGATTGATTTTTCAATGACAAGTTCACTCGCGATGCACCGCCTGCGCGCTGCTGAATACAAGCTCCGGAACGCCCCTGTTCGTTCCCGTCCGCTCCGCTCCAGCCTGCACCGATTGCTGCGCGGCGCCCTGATTGCCGGCCTGTGCGTGCTGGCCCCACTGATGCCGGCACGCGCCGTCGAAGCGCCGGCACCGCCCCCCATCGCCGCCCGATCCTGGCTGCTGCTGGACCCGGCCTCGGGACAGATGCTGGCCAGCCAGTCGCCTGATGAACGCCTCGAGCCCGCCTCGCTCACCAAGCTGATGACCGCCTATGTGGTGTTCGTGGCGCTGCGCGACAAGAAGATCCGCCTCGACCAGGCGGTGAACGTGTCGCCGAAAGCCTGGAAGACCGGCGGCTCGCGCATGTTCATCGACCCGAAGAAACCGGTGATCGTGGAAGACCTGATCCGCGGCATGATCGTGCAATCAGGCAACGATGCCTGCGTGGCGCTGGCCGAGGCGGTGGCAGGCTCCGAGGAAGTTTTCGTCGAACTGATGAACCGCGAGGCGGCACGCCTGGGCATGAAGGGCACCAGCTTCATGAACTCCACCGGGCTGCCCGACCCCAAGCACTACACCACTGCACGCGATCTGGGCATGCTCGCCACGGCGCTGATCCGGGACTTCCCGCAGGAATACAAGTACTACTCGCAGCGCGAGTTCCGCTACAACAACATCACCCAGCCCAACCGCAACCGCCTGCTGTTCCTCGACCCCAACGTCGATGGCGTGAAAACCGGCCACACCGACAATGCCGGCTACTGCCTGATCGCCTCGGCCGTGCGCGGACCGCGCCGCCTGATCAGCGTGCTGCTGGGTGCAAGTTCCGACAGCCTGCGTGCGCAGGAAAGCCAGAAACTGCTCAACTACGGCTTCCAGCTCTTCGACAGCGTGCGCGTGTATGCCAAGGGAACATCAGTGAGCACGCTCAAGGTGTTCAAAGGCAGCGAGCGCCAGCTGAACGTGGGCGTGCCCGAAGACCTCGTCGTCTCCGTGCCCAAGGGCGCCGGCGACAAGGTCAAGGCGGAGTTCCTCGCCAAGGAACCGCTGATCGCTCCTATTGCCGCCGGCCAGAACGTCGGCTCCATCCGCGTGGTGCTCGATGGCCGGCAGATCGGCGAATATCCGGTGGTGGCGCTCAACGCGATCCCCGTGGCGGGCATCATCGGGCGCACCGTGGACACCATCCGCATGTGGTTTGATTGAACCGGGCCACGGCTTCCCGGCCAGACCCAACGGATATTATGATCATATCCAGACGCCCATTAGCATGGTCATTGAATGAATGGAGGCATTGTGATCAAGGCACTCACCAATGACCAGGTCCCCGATCCGTTCCTGCCAGGCGCTGTGAGATGAGCCAGCCTGCCACACAGAAGACGGTGTACCTGAACGGCGAGTACCTGCCACTGGAAGAGGCGCGCATCCCGGTGCTGGACCGTGGCTTCATCTTCGGCGACGGCATCTACGAATTCATCCCGGTCTTCGGGCGCATCCCCTTTCGCATGCACGAGCACTACCAGCGCCTGGAGCGCTCGCTCGCTGCAGTGCGCATCCCCAATCCCTTCGACGAAGCCGGATTTGCCGCCATCGTGGCGAGGCTGATGGACAGCCATCCCTGGGAGAACCAGGGCATCTACGTGCACATCACCCGCGGCGTGGCGCCGCGCGACCACAGCTTTCCGAAGGACATCCGGCCTACCGTCTTCATCATGGCCAATCCACTCGCGCTGCCCACGCCAGCCCAGATCAGTGAAGGCCTGTCGGTATCGGTGCGCGAGGACATCCGCTGGCTGCTCTGCGACATCAAGGCGATTTCCCTGCTCGGCCACTGCATGCTGCGCACCGAAGCCACCGATGAGGGCAATGCCGAGGTGGTGCTCACGCGCAATGGCTTTCTCACCGAAGCCTCCTCCAGCAACGTGCTGGTGGTGAAGGACGGTACGGTGCTGTGCCCACCCAAGAACCACCTCATCCTGCCGGGCATCACCTACGACGTGGTGCTGGAACTGTTGCACGAGCATGGCTTCAAACATGAAGTTCGACCGGTGACGGTGGCCGAACTGCGCAGTGCCGAC
>CAIPGJ010000198.1 GCA_903864555.1 uncultured Pseudomonadota bacterium
CGCGCAGTTCGAGAGCTTTACAACCCCTTCGGTAATTATGCTGTCAGTTCCGTTGTCCATGACCGGTGCCCTACTTACTTTGCTTGTGACAGGGGGCACGCTCAACATCTACAGCCAGGTGGGCTTGATTACCCTGGTGGGATTGATTACCAAACACGGTATCCTGATTGTCGAGTTCTCCAATCAGCTGCGGGCGCAAGGTAAGGACCTGATGACGGCAGTCATCGATGCGGCGACGATGCGACTGCGCCCCATACTCATGACTACTGGTGCCATGGTACTGGGTGCCTTGCCACTTGCTTTGGCCACAGGTGCGGGCGCCGAGTCGCGCTCGCAGATAGGCTGGGTGATTGTGGGCGGCATGTCATTCGGTACCATGCTGACCCTGTTCGTTGTTCCGGTTGCATACTCATTGCTGGCAAGAAAGGCCCACATTGAGGGTCATGGGATCGACATTGCCGAGTCACATGGAGAAGCTCAGGAATTGGCTGCCCAGAAGCACAGCTGAACGCGGCCGTTAAGGATTTTTTCAGAGCGTCCTGTTAAGGCAGAATATGTTCATTCTCAAATAGGGTCGAGACTTTTTCCCGTTCACGAACGAGATGTGTTTGTGAGCCATCAACCATCACCTCGGCTGCGCGGGGTCTGCTGTTGTAGTTGGAGCTCATGCTCATTCCGTATGCGCCGGCGGAATGTATCGCCAGCAGGTCTCCCTGCTCAAGGGCGAGTTGACGGTTGCGGCCCAGGAAATCACCGGTTTCGCAAATCGGACCGACTATGTCATAGCGCCTAGTTGTGCCTTTGCGGGGTTGAACTGGTGAAATCTCATGCCAGGCAGCATACAGGGACGGTCTGATCAGATCGTTCATTGCTGCATCCACCACCGCAAAGTTCTTTGAAGGGCCATGCTTAAGGAACTCAACGCGCGTCAGCAGAATCCCGGCATTTCCAACGAGTACCCTCCCCGGTTCCAGAACAAGGCGCAGTTTGCGGCGACCAAGACGCTTGAACAGGCTGGAGAGATACTGTTCAAGCGCGGGAGGTTGTTCCTTTTTGTAGCGAATGCCGACCCCACCTCCCAGATCAAGGTGTTCAAGCTCGATGCCAATCCGCTTGAGTTTGTCCACCAGAACGAGTATTCGATCCAGGGCGGCGATGAAAGGCTCGACTTCGGTCAACTGCGAACCGATATGGCAGTCAATGCCGACTATCTTCAGCCCTGGTAAATGGACAGCCTTGCGATACAGGTCTAGAGCTTCCTCATGCGGAATACCGAACTTGTTGTCCTTGAGACCGGTAGAGATATAGGGATGGGTCCGGGCATCGACGTCAGGATTGACGCGCAACGAGACAGATGCGATTTTTCCGATGGACGATGCGATATTCGAAAGCCTTTCCAGCTCCTGCTCGGATTCTGCATTGAAGCAGAGGATGTCAGCCTGCAGCGCATAGCGGATTTCCGAGACACTCTTGCCGACCCCGGAGAAAACCACCTTACGGGTGTCGCCCCCTGCTGCAATGACTCGTGCAAGCTCACCGCCCGATACTATATCGAAGCCTGCCCCCAGCTTTGCGAAGAGGTTCAATATGGCTAAATTGGAATTAGCCTTCATGGCATAGCAGATCAGGACATCGCGCGAACCGCAGTTGTCTAGAAGGGACTTGAAACCGGACTCAAGTGCTGCCCGTGAATAGACGTAACATGGCGTGCCGTAATCCCGGGCGATCTGCTCCAGAGAAACAGACTCGGCGTGAAGTACATCGTCCTTTTGATGAAAGTACGTCAATGCGGCGTCTTTCATTGCGGCGGTACTTGTTGATTCTGTCCAGGGCGGGTATCGTTTGCAGGCTTTGCGGGAAGGTA
>CAIPGJ010000199.1 GCA_903864555.1 uncultured Pseudomonadota bacterium
CAGGGCGGACTCCAGGCGCGCGACATCCGCGGCGGCCAGACCGTCAGCCAGCCTGGCGGCGAGAATCACGGGTTCGGCCGGTGGGACGACTGCATTCATGCCGGCATTGTGCCATCGCAGGGGAGGATGACACAGCGGCCCACCGCTGGTCATCCCATGGAGCGAACCAGTCCGTCGCGTCGGCCTGCAGCAAGGCAGCCGCTAGAATGAGGCGCATGAAATGGCTGCGCAACTGGCGACGCAAACGCGCCCTCGCATCGACCCGCATCGACGAAGACCTGTGGCAGCGCGTGCTGTCCGGGTTGCCCTTCCTGCGCGGCCTCGACGCGGACGATCTGCTCCGCCTGCGGGAACTGGCCATCCAGTTCCTGCACGAGAAGGAGATGCATGGCGCCGGCGATCTGGAACTGAGCGATGACATCCGCCTGTCCATCGCTGTGCAGGCCTGCCTGCCCATCCTCAACCTCGGCCTGGATGCCTACGCGGGCTGGGTCGGCGTCATCGTCTACCCGGGCGAATTCCTCGCGCAGCGGCAGGAGATGGACGAAGACGGCGTGATGCACGAGTACGAGGAAGAGCTTTCGGGGGAAGCCTGGGAGGGCGGCCCGGTCATCCTGTCCTGGTCCGATGTGGCCATGACATCGGCCGGCTACAACGTCGTGATCCACGAATTCGCCCACAAGCTGGACATGGAAAACGGCAATGCCGACGGCTACCCGGTGCCGCGCAACGGCATGGACCCGGCGCAATGGACCCGCACATGGCAATCGGCCTACGCCGAGTTCTGCCGCCAGCTGGATGCCGGCCAGCGCACGCTCATCGATCCCTATGCGGCTGAGCATCCCGCGGAGTTCTTCGCCGTGGCCAGCGAAATGTTCTTCACCCACTCGGCGGTGCTGGCACGCGACTGGCCGGCGCTCTATGAACAACTGGTCCGCTATTACTGCCAGGACCCTGCCGGCCTGCTGCCCGAAACGCAAACCGGGGAGTTGCCGCCCCTGCAGGCGCCTGCCCGATCACGACACGGTGGCCCATGAAGCAACTGCTCATCATCTATCACACCCAGGGTGTGCGCACAGGAGAGCTGGCGCAGGCCGTGCTGAAGGGCGCGCTGACCATCGAGGAAACGCAGACCACCCTGAAGCGCGCCTTCGACACCACCGAGGACGACCTGCTGGCCGCTGACGGCATCATCTTCGGCACGCCGGAGAACTTCGGCTACATGTCCGGCGCGCTCAAGGATCTGTTCGACCGCACCTTCTACAAGTGCGAAGGCAAGGTCGACGCCAAACCCTACGCGCTGTTCGTCTGCTGCGGCACCGACGGCTCGGGCACCGTATTCAACGTCGAGCGCATCTGCACCGGCCTGAAGCTGAAGCGGGTGTTCGACCCTGTCGTGGCAGTGAAGCAGAACACCCCGGAGATCATTGCGCGCTGCGAGGAGATGGGTGCCACCCTGGCGGCCGGTATTGCGTACGGGATGTTCTGATACCCGATCGTTATGATCAAATTCAGACGCTTAGACTCATCACTATTGCGTGAATCGTCAGAATGTAATCACCCACCGAAAACCACCCCCCGCCTGGACTGCTCATCGCTCCAGCAGGAAGTCGCGCACCACGGCAATCTGATCCTCGTGGATGAGCGTGGGCGCATGGCCAACGCCGGGAAATTCCACGCAGCGTGCGCGCGGGCCGCGCTGCGCCATGGCCGCCGCGGTGGCCGGGGTGAGCAGGTCGGATTCCTGGCCGCGCAGCACCAGCGTCGGGCAGCGCACGGCGTCATACATGCTCCACAGATCGAGGTCCTGGCCATTGAGCCCGGCAGTGAAAGGCACGGCAATGGCGGGGTCGTAGTGCATGCGCCAGCTGCCATCCGGCTGGCGGCGGACCACATTGCGGGTCAGGAAACGCCACTCGGCATCGCTGTGCGGGCCAAACGGCGCGCTGGTGAATCGCACGTAGAGTTCCGCCGCCTCGATGGAGGGAAACACCGGATCCTTGCCGACGTAAGTGCCAATGCGCGCCAGCGAGGCAAAGGCCAGCACCGGGCCGACATCGTTCATCACCAGGCGCGTGATCGGTGTGTCAGGCAGCGCCGCCACACCCATGCCGATCAACCCGCCCATGGAGGTGCCTACCCAGTGCACTTCCTCGGCGCCCAGGCGCGCAATCAGGGTGACCATGTCGGCTGCATAGGAAGGCACCACGTAGAGCATGGGGTTCTTCAACCAGCCGGACGCGCCACGCCCGGCCACATCGGGGCAGACCACGCGATAGTCGGCCGCCAGCGCCTGCGCCAGGACATCGAAGTCACGAGCGCTGCGGGTGAGGCCGTGCACGCACACCAGCACCCGCGGATTCTCCGGGTCGCCCCATTCGACATAGGCCATCCGGTGCAGCCCGGCCGGGCTGAGGCAACGCACGCTGTGCTGGCGCGGAGTCGGACTGGCAGGACTCATCGGGGGACTTCCGCTGATGACGATGGAATTCGGGTCAGTATAACAAGCAGATTCAATCACTTGATCTCCATACTGAAGTCTTTGTCGGGATTCGCATGATACGCACCGAAACAAGGCGTCGCGCCCCGATCAGGTGCGCAAGCCCGGACGCACGCGCCCGGCGTGGTGCCTGTCAGAAGGATGCGTCCGGCGATCCACACAATACAGGCACAACCGTTGCTTAATGGATGGGGCATCTTCGGGATATGACAAACTGATTGCTGATTGCTGATTCCGCTGCACTGCCCCCTTTCTGACCACTCTTCCTGGCAAAGCACCCATGGCTGTCAAGGCTTACGACGAAATGAGCGGCATGGACGGCAACGTCCTGGCACATTACAAGAGCTACCAGTCCTGGCTGGATGCGGTTCCGCCGGAACGACTGGTGCAGAAACGCAACGAAGCGGAAGTCATGTTCCACCGCCTGGGCATCACCTTTGCGGTGTATGGCGAGGAGGCCGGCGGCGAGCGCCTGATCCCCTTTGACATCATTCCGCGCATCATCCCGGGCAGCGACTGGCAGATCCTGGAGCGCGGCCTGGTGCAGCGGGTCAAGGCGCTGAACATGTTTCTGCAGGATATCTATCACGACAAGGCCATCCTCAAGGCCGGACTCATCCCCGAAGCCAAGGTCCTCGCTAACTCCCAGTACCGCCCGCTGATGCAGGGTCTGAATGTGCCCGGCAATATTTACGCGCACATCGCCGGCGTCGACCTGGTGTGCACCGGCCCCGGCGAGTTCTACGTGCTGGAGGACAACCTGCGCGTCCCCTCGGGCGTGTCCTACATGCTGGAAAACCGCAAGATGATGATGCGGCTGTTTCCCGAGCTGTTCGGCCGCCAGCCGGTGCAGCCGGTCGAGCACTATGCCGACTTGCTGCTGGAGAGCCTGCGCGGCCTCGCCCCGGCCCATGTCACCGACCCGACCGTGGCCCTGCTCACCCCGGGCATCTACAACTCGGCCTACTTCGAGCACACCTTCCTCGCCCAGCAGATGGGCGTGGAACTGGTCGAAGGCCAGGATCTGATCGTGCGCGACAATTATGTTTACATGCGCACCACCCGCGGCCCGCGCCGGGTCGACGTGATCTACCGTCGCATTGACGATGACTTCCTCGATCCCAAGGCCTTCCGGCCGGACTCGGCGCTGGGCGTGCCCGGCCTGATGCAGGCCTATCGCGCCGGTCGCGTCACCCTGGCCAATGCCGTGGGCACCGGCATCGCCGATGACAAGTCCATGTACGTGCATGTGCCGGACATGATCCAGTTCTACCTGGGCGAACAGCCCATCCTGAAGAACGTGCCCACCTACGAACTCAGCAAGCCGAACGACCTGAAATACGTACTTGCCCACCTGGCCGAACTGGTGGTGAAGGAAGTGCATGGGTCCGGCGGCTACGGCATGCTGGTCGGCCCGGCCGCCACCTCGGCCCAGCGCGACGACTTCCGCGAACGCATCATCGCCTGCCCGGAAAAATACATCGCCCAGCCCACCCTGGCGCTGTCCACCTGCCCCACCTTCGTCGAGTCCGGCATCGCACCGCGCCACGTCGACCTGCGGCCCTTCGTGCTCTCGGGCAAGGACGTGCGCATCGTCCCCGGCGGCCTCACCCGGGTCGCCCTCAAGGACGGCTCACTGGTGGTGAACTCCTCGCAGGGCGGTGGCACCAAGGACACCTGGGTGCTGGAAGCATGAATTCAGTGAGGAGTAAGGAGTGAGGAGTGAGGAGAAAAGACAGAGCGCACACCGCAGGTCCAATTGCGGGTTACCTGGCCAATCAAACCGGCGCTGGTCCTGCCTGCGCCGAAATCCATCCTCAACTTCCCCCCCTCACTCCTCACTCCTTACTCCTCACCCGAAACAGCCTCAAAGAGCCCTCCAGCCCATGTCCACAAAAACCAACGCCGCGGACGCAACATGCTGAGCCGCTCCGCCAACGACCTGTTCTGGATGTCGCGCCACATGGAGCGCGCTGAAAACACCGCCCGCATGCTGGACGTGACCTACCGCATGGCGCTGCTGCCCTATCGCGTTATGGAAACCGGCGAGAAATGGGCCGAGCCCTGGGCCCTGCCGCTGGTCATCACCGGCCTGGCCACGCAGTACTACGCCAAGCACACCGAACTCACGCCGCAGAAGGTGATGCAGTTCATGGTGTTCGATTCGGGCAACCCGTGCTCGATCTACTCCTCCCTGCAACTGGCGCGCGAGAACGCCCGCGGCCAGCGCGGCTCCATGAC
>CAIPGJ010000200.1 GCA_903864555.1 uncultured Pseudomonadota bacterium
ACCCGTGCATCGACCGCCACGATCTTTCGATGCATCCGGCGCAGGCGACTTTTCTTCAGCGTCCACGGTGAAATACGCTTGCGAAAAACCAGCATGCGCACCCCGGATTCGACCATGCCGGCCGAAAGCCCCTCGGCCATGTCCTTTGAACCGAATCCATCCACCAGCAAGTGCACTGCCACCCCGCGCCTGGCCGCCCTTGACAGCGCAGCAGCCACGCGACGTCCTGTCTCATCGTCCTGGAAAATGTAGGTTTCGACGTAGATTTCCTGACCTGCCCCATCAATGGCAGCAATCAAGGCGGGAAAATACTCGGTGCCTGAACGCAGCAGCGTCAGCTGATTGCCACCGAGTATCGGTGTAGTCACTGGAGCCGAAGCTCCGCGGACAAGGCGGCATGGTCGGAAATGCGCGACCACGGGAAGCCCTGGTGTACTTCGGTGTGCCTCACGTCAAAACCACGGGTGTAAATCCGGTCAAGTCGCAGCAATGGAAATCCGCTGGGAAAACTCCTCGCGGACTTGCCGCGGTGGTCGCGGAATGCCTCCTTGAGATCGAGGGAAGAAGCAAGGCGACGCCCTGCAAGGTTGCGCCAGTCATTGAAGTCCCCGGCCACAATCACCGGATCACCATCGGGCACCTCCCGGTGCAGCCGCTCGATCAGGGCGCCGATCTGCTGCCTGCGCCCGCGCTCATGCAGCGCCAGATGCACACAGATGCAATGCAGCGTCCGCGGATCATCAGGCAGGCTGATCTCGCAATGCAACAGGCCGCGCCGGTCCAGAAAATGGGCCGACACATCCTGGTTCTCGAAACTCACTATGGGGAAGCGGCTGAGCACGGCATTGCCATGATGGCCTGAGGAGTGAGCGGCATTGCGGCCGTAGGCAAACTCGCTCCATATGGAATCAGCCAGGAACTCGTACTGTGGCATCGCCGGCCAATCGTGGAATCGTTCGGCATGCAATTCATGTTTGCCCACAACCTCCTGCAAAAACACGATGTCGGCACCGAGACTGCGCAACCGGTCGCGCAGTTCATGGATCATCATGCGACGATTGAAATGCGAAAACCCCTTGTGGATGTTGTAGGTTGCAATCTTGATTGCCTTCTTGTACGTCATGTCGCCTTCCAATGACTATTGATGGCAGCCGGTGCCATTCAAGGCCCTGTGCCTGACCTGCCGGACTCATCCCTCTCCATTTCCGTGACCCATCCGGCCAACTGCCTGGTCAGCGCATGCCTCACCATGGCCAGGGCCACGAAAGAAGGCAGGTCGAGTTTCGCCAGAAACCGCCCTTGGTAGACCATGCGGGTAATGTCGACGTTCTCATGGAGATCATACCGCCCCTGCATGTCAGGCAGATTTCCCGACAGCAGGCGCAGCTGCAGTGAATGCGTGTCTATCTCTAGAACGCCAAGGCGCACGTCGATGACTCGTGAAACGAATAACAGACCGACCGTACCTCGCTGCTTGAGGACCAGCCGTCCGCCCCCCTTGATAGACCACCCGGGAGACTTCGATATCCGACAGGAACCGGGGGTTCTCATAGTCAGTGAGCGCCTTCCAGGCTCGCTCCCGTGATGTGCGCACACTGGCGATGGCCCGACAGACCACGGTTTCGCCTTCCAGCACCGCGTCAACGCTGAGTGCCTGTGCGCGTCCTGGCCAGGGCCAGCAGCATCCAGTTGCCGCCTTCGCCCTGGAGAGGCATTCAAGCACCTACGACATTCGTCTGTGGGGCAATTGCAGGATTGCATCACGATTGGTGCTCGACAGGGTCAGTGCAGCCGCCTCCCGCCATGGCAGCCACTGGTAGCGCAGGTGCTCATCCGCAGCCAGCGTGATCTTGAGTGGCAGGGCAAGATGCAGGCTGAAAACATGCTCAAGATTGCGCGTCACACCTGGAGCATAACGGGACTGATGGCGCTTGAAAATATCGAAGAAATGGGATGTTTCCCAGTCAGTCAGCTGGTGCTGCCGGGCATCGATTCCCGTTTCCTCTTGCACTTCGCGGATGGCCGCTTCGTGCAGCGGCTCATCGTCACGGTCCAGGCTGCCCGTGACCGACTGCCAGAAGCCGGGCCACTTTGCCCGCTCCATCATGAGCACCTGCAGGTCTGCCGTGTGGATGACCACCAGCACCGACACCGGAATCTTGTAGGCCATCCTGCCAACCCCGCCGCCGTCTTTGTCCATCTTGGCTGCGTCCATGCCGCACTCCGGTGTGAAATACTGAAAATCAGTCCTCTGGCAACGCCGGCCAGCCAGACTGCCATCCCTCCGGTCCGCTGACCAGTGTCCACAGAGGGCGCCCTTCAAGCTGCCAGAACACGGCTGCCTCGGCCATGATGTCCATCGCATCAGCGAAGTCTCGCGGATGCCCGGCGCAGAAATGCTTGCTCTTTTCCAATATCACGACCCAGCCGGGCGCATCAATCCAGGAAAGATCCCTAAGGCTGTCCAGCAACGCGTCCCAATTGCCGCCAAAATCAGGCGGAAACCGCAGGCTTTCGGCGACCTGCGCCAATAAATCTGCCTTGCCATGTGCGTGGGCGATATCGATGCGGAATACGGCCAGCCCGGCATCGGCTGCAAGTTTCGCAAATTCGCGCGGATCGACGGCTAACTGGAATACGCCGGTGCGCTGCGGGTCAGTGAGCCATTGGGCCATGTTTTACTCCCTGATACGCCTGAAGCTGCGATAGTGGTCGTCGGTGTAGAAGAATTCCGTCGCCGGGACACCGCCAGCGACGATACGCCGAGCACCCCGGTCACGCGAGCCTGACGTCACCACCGTGTACTCACGGTAATGATCCGCTGCCTGCGCAGGCAGCAGCCGTTCACGATTGCCAAAGCGCGTGCCGTCCTGCCGGTAAGGATAGGGGCCACCCTTGCGGATCAGCATCAGGGTCTGGCGCGCCTCCTGGGGAAGTTCGCTGATCCGCATCTCCCCGATAGCTGCCGGCCCCCGCGCAAATGCGGTCAGGCAGAAAAGCAGGGCGACCAATATCGGCAACAATCTCTTCACAAGCAGGCTCCGTTCACCGCTGCAGCCTTGGTCACTTTCCATCACCTCATGCAGCCGCAGGATTGCGCAGCCGGATATGTAATTCCCGCAATTGCTTATCGTCGACGGTCGAGGGGGCCTGGGTCAGCAGGCATTGCGCACGCTGCGTCTTCGGAAAGGCGATCACGTCGCGTATCGACTCGGCTCCGGTCATCAGGGTGACCATGCGATCCAGGCCAAAGGCGATGCCGCCATGGGGAGGCGCTCCATACTGAAGCGCATCCAGCAGAAAGCCAAACTTGGTCTGCGCCTCTTCGGCGCCTATGCCCAGCGCGCGAAACACCTTGGATTGGATTTCCTCGCGATGAATACGCACCGAGCCACCGCCCATTTCCCAGCCATTGAGGATCAGGTCATAGGCCTTGGCCATCGCCTTGCCCGGATCGCTGTCGAGGTAATCCTCGTGGCCGTCCTTGGGCGCGGTAAAGGGATGGTGCATGGCGCTCCAGCGCTTCCCGTCTTCGTCGTACTCGAACATCGGAAAATCCACCACCCACAGCGGCTTCCACTCCCTCGACGCGAGACCCTTCTCGTGTCCGACCTTGACGCGCAATGCTCCCAGCGCATCGTTGACGATCTTGGCACTGCCCGCGCCGAAGAACATCAGGTCGCCGTCCTTCGCGCCGGAGAGCTCGACGATCCTGGCGAGCGCCTCATCCGAAAGATTCTTGACGATGGGCGACTGCATCCCCTCACGGCCCTTGGCGATCTCGTTGAACTTGATATAGGCCAGCCCCTTGGCGCCATAGATGCCCACGAACTCGGTGTAGGCATCGATCTCGCCTCGCGTCAATTCCGCGCCCTTGGGCACCAGCAGGCCGGCGACACGGCCACCGGTCGCATTGGCCGGACCGGAAAACACCTTGAACTCGACCTTCTTCATGACATCGGTGAGTTCGGTGAACTGCAGATGCACACGCATGTCGGGCTTGTCCGAACCGTAACGCAGCATGGCTTCGCGATAGCTCATCACCGGGAAGGGGTCGGGCAGGTCGACACCGATAGCCTCCTTGAATACCGAGCGCGTCATGCTCTCGAAAATGTCGCGGATCTCCTCTTCGGTCAGGAACGAGGTTTCGCAGTCGATCTGGGTGAATTCGGGCTGTCGGTCGGCGCGCAGATCTTCGTCGCGGAAGCACTTGGTGATCTGGTAGTAGCGGTCGAAACCGGACACCATCAGCATCTGCTTGAACAGCTGCGGTGACTGCGGCAGGGCAAAGAATTGGCCATCATGCACACGCGAGGGAACCAGGTAGTCACGCGCACCCTCGGGCGTGGACTTGGTGAGCATGGGCGTCTCGATGTCAATGAAGCCCTGTGCATCCAGATAACGGCGGACTGCCATGGCCACGCGGTAGCGCAGGATCATGTTCTTCTGCATCTGCGGACGGCGCAGGTCCACCACGCGATGGGTGAGTCGAACCGTCTCCGACAGGTTTTCTTCATCGAGCTGGAAGGGCGGCGTCAGCGATGCGTTGAGAATCTCGATGTCATGGGCCAGCACTTCGATCTCGCCGCTGTGCAGATTGACGTTGGTGGTGCCCTCGGGGCGCTTGCGCACCAGGCCGATCACCTTGATGACATATTCCCCACGGATGCGCTCGGCGTTTGCGAAAGTCTCCTTGCGATCCGGGTCGCTCACCACCTGCACGAGGCCCTCGCGATCGCGCAGGTCGATGAAAATCACTCCGCCATGGTCGCGGCGGCGGTGCGCCCAGCCAAACAGGGTGACGGTCTTGCCCAGATCGGCCGTGCCGACATGGCCGCAGTAATGTGTACGCATGATTGCCCCAGATTGAATACCTGCTGATACTGCCTTGCGGAATGCCACTGACACTGCATTGCACTGCGATTGATCCGATGCCGGACCGGACTGCCACTACTCGCCGCGAGCCCCCTGCACCAGTGTGGCGTCGCTGCGAGGCTTGGCGGCGGGCGAAACCACACCCATGGAAATAACGTACCTGAGCGCCTCATCCACGCTCATGTCCAGTTCAATGACATCTGAAGAGGCCATCATCAGAAAGAATCCGGATGTGGGATTCGGTGTCGTCGGCACATAGACGCTGACGTACTCGCCCTGGAGATGGTTCACCACGTCCCCCCCTGGCCGCCCGGTCTGGAACGCCACCGTCCAGCTGCCCTGGCGCGGATACTGCACCAGCAGCACCTTGCGAAACGCCTGGCCGCCTGGAGCAAGCAGGGTATCGCTCACCTGCTTGACACCACCATAGATCGAATTCACCACTGGAATCCGCTTCAGGACACCTTCCCAGAACTGCAGCAGCTTCTGCCCCAGCAGGTTGGAAGCCAGCACCCCGGTGACCAGCACCACGACCACGGTCAGCACCACCCCGAGGCCGGGAATATGCATGCTTGGCCGCCACTCCAGCGGCAGCAGGGTGAGCGTCTGGTCCATGGTATTGATGATGAGCTGGAGCACCCAGACCGTGACTGCCACCGGGGTCCAGATCAGCAGGCCCGTGAGGAGATATTTTTTCATTCAGTCCAGTCCTACCGGTTTGGCCTGGCAGCAGGTAGCAGTTGAGAATTAAACCCGTGCACTCAGGCGTCGCCGCCCGTGCTGCCAGCCGAGCTGGACGCCGGGGCAGACGGTGTCGAGGCAGTGGAATCAGCCGGTGCCGCGCTGCTCTTGCCATCTCCGGACGCGGCGGGAGTACTGCTGCCGGCATCCTTGGAGTCTGATTTTTCGGCACCCGAATCCGCGGCACCACTCTTGCCCTCAGTGGACTTGGTCGAGGTGGTCGACCCGTTGTTGCGAAAGTCCGTGACATACCAGCCGGACCCTTTCAGCTGGAAACCTGCAGCGGTGAGCTGCTTCTCGTAGGTTTCCTTGCCGCACTCGGGGCAAACCGTCAGCTTTGGGTCGCTGACCTTCTGCAGATGCTCTTTGTGCGATCCGCAGGATGAACAACGATATTCGTAAATCGGCATGAAGAACGTCCCAGATGAAAGCCAGAAACAAAGCCTGAAATTATAACCGACAAGGCCTGTCACCCGGCATCCAGAGTGGGCGCAAGTCCCGGAATTTCAAGACTTGTCGCCCAACCGGTCTGTCCTGCTTCTGCCCGTCAGAACGGAATATCGTCGTCCAGGTCGTCAATGCCGCCCTTCTTGGCGGCCGGCCGGCCGGCTGGTGCGCCTGAAGGCATGGGCTCTCGCATGTCCGGGGGAGGGCTCATGCCACCACCGCCACCACCCTGGCGCCCGCCCAGCATCTGCATGACATCGCCGCGTATATCCGTGGCGAATCGATCCGTGCCGTCCTGGGCCTGATACTTGCGGGTACGCAAAGAGCCCTCAACGTAGATCTGTGAGCCCTTTTTCAGGTACTCACCGGCGACTTCGGCCAGCCGGCCGAAAAAGGAGATGCGGTGCCACTCCGTCTGCTCCTTCATGTCCCCGCTGGCCTTGTCCTTCCACTTGTCCGTGGTGGCGACGCGGATATTGCAGACCGCATCGCCGCTGGGCAGGAAACGCGTTTCCGGATCGGCACCCAGATTGCCGACGATGATGACCTTATTGACCGATGCCATGGCCTACCCCCGAATGAGATGAGATTGATTGTTCTAATTCTGCACTGAACCGGAAACCTGCGCTTGGCTCGCCCGGGGCGCCGGAGCCTTCATTCCGGCCGCCACCAGCAACCATAACGCAACAAGCACCAATCCGAATACAAAAACAGACACATTTCCATGATGCTGGGCCAGCCAGCCGCCCACCAGACCACCCGCGGCAAGACCCAGCGCCTGGGTGGTGTTGTAAACCCCGATGGCAGCACCGCGCGCCGAGGCCGGAGCAATGCGCGACACCAGCGATGGCAGCGAGGCTTCCAGGATATTGAACGACACAAAAAATGCCGTCAGCAACAGGGTCACGCCGATGAGACTGTCGAGCCACACGGCAAACCCCGCCTGCACGCCTGCCATGGTGAGGACCGCCAGGATGAACAGCGCCTTGATCCTACCTCGCCTCTCGGCATACAGGATGGGCGGCATCATCAGCGCGAAAGACACCAGCACCACCGGCAGGTAAACCTGCCAGTGCGCCTGCACATCGAGGCCACCCCGCACCAGCGCCACCGGCACCACCACAAACATGGCCACCTGCACCATGTGTAGCACAAAGATGCCGAAATTCAGCCGCAGCAATTCCACATTGTGCAGCACATCGCCCAGTGTCGCCCCCCCCTCATGCGCCTCGACCCGCGCCGGCTCTGGCGGAACCACGAATACCACCACAGCTATGGCCGCCAGCGCGAGCACGCCGACAAAGGCAAACAGGCCGCCCATGCCCAAGGTGCGGTAAAGCACCGGTGCCAGCATCAGCGACACGGCAAAGGTGAGGCCGATCGAGCCGCCGATCATCGCCATGACCTTGGTGCGATGTTGCTCGCGGGTCAGGTCGGCCGCCAT
>CAIPGJ010000201.1 GCA_903864555.1 uncultured Pseudomonadota bacterium
GTGAGATCCCTCCCTGCGTCATAAGGGAGCTTGGCATACAGGCTGCCATTGCTTGCCAACGAGGAGGTGCCGAGCAGCAGCGTGTAGCCGTCAGGCTTGCTGCGCACGACCAGATCAGTGCCGATCACGCCATTGCTGCCGCCGCGGTTCTCGATCAGGAACTGCTGCCCCACCGTTTCACTGAGACGCTGCGCAATCAGGCGTGCAATGAGATCGGTAGGCCCGCCAGGGGGATAAGCCACCACCACGCGCACCGTTTGGGCGGGGTAGTTCTGTGCTTGACTCATGCTGCTGAAACCGGCGATCCATCCGGAAATGGCAATGCCAACCAGGGTCCATCGTGCCTTCATGAGTAGCCTCCACCTTAAGTGTTGTTTTGGACAGGTGTAGCGATGTGCAGGCAGTTTAGCAGGGTGTTTCAAAGATGGGCGCCTCCCCGCCCCGGCTTGCCACTTGCGTCCTGGCAGGCCGCGGCACTTCCCTGCATTGCTTCCGCTGTTCGCCTGCTGCCAGCCGGAACCGTGACGGGATATCTGTCCTTTGGTCCTGATATGATGCATGCTCATCCGCATGACAGAATTACAGGCGCGTCATCCAAGAGCGCGCCGCGGACTACGCAGGTACACATCATCACAGTGTGAAGGGGAGCAAGCGTGAGCACAGCAGTATCGTCCTCCTATGGCCGCATCACCGACGAAGCGGTGGCCGAAATCAACAAGACCATGGGCGTCGAGCGCCCCATGCAGCAGTTCAACACCGCGGCGAGCGAGGACACCATCCGCCATTACATGCTTGGCCTGGGTGACGACAATCCGCGCTGGACCAATCCCGGGTATGCGGCCGGCACCCGCTGGGGCGGCATGATCGCTCCGGCCACCTTTGTGCAAACCTGTGGCTTCCCGCGCGCACGCGGACTGCCGGGCGTACATGGCTTGTTTACCGGCATGGATTTCCACTGCCATGTGCCCATCAAGGTCGGCACGCGCATCCGCGCGACCTCCGCCCTGCACGAGATGAAGGAGCGCCACGGGAAATTCGCCGGCCGCGAATACCAGCAGACCTATGCCACGCGCTACCGCGACGAGCAGGACCAGGTTCTCACCACGGTCTATTCCCACACCTTCCGCACCGAGCGCAAGAAGGTGGAAAAGGGCCGCAAGTACGCCGACATCCAGCCCCAGACCTACACCGATGCAGACCTGGTGAAAATCGAGGAAGGCTACCGGCACGAGATCGCCAGTCGCCGCGGCGCGCGCACGCTTTGCTTTGAGGACACGCAGGTGGGCGATGCCATGTGGGACATCGTCAAGGGGCCGCTGACCATCACGGACTGCATCTGCTTCGTCTCCGGCTTTGGGTGGGTGTATGCCATGCCGCACCGGCAATGGTTCGAGTACCGCCAGCGCCATCCCGGCGTCGGCTCGAAGAACAAGCTCGGCATCTGGGATGTTCCCGAGCGCGTGCACTGGGAGGAAGACTATGCCCAGGAAATCGGCATGCCCACGGTGTACGACTATGGCCCGCAGCGCATTGGCTGGTTCGACCACGCCGTGTCCGACTGGATGGGTGATGACGCCTGGGTGCGCCGCCTGCAGGTGCAGCTGCGTGCACCCAACTTCATCGGCGATACCACCTGGATACGCGGCACGGTGAGCAAGAAGACTGAATTCGATGGCTGCATCGAGCTGGAAATGCGCGCCGAAGACCAGCGCGGGCGTGTGACAGCGCTGGGCAGCGCCGAAGTGATCCTGCCGCGCCGCTGAATGTCCGCATCGGGGCGGGCGGTGCGAGCGACGCACGTGGCGGCCGGCCCCCGACTGGAGGAGCACCAAACATGAGCGAGACGACGCGCGGCTTCAAGCCGCTCGAGGGCATACGCGTGCTGGATTTTTCGCGCGTGCTCTCCGGACCCATGGCCACCATGGTCATGGCCGACCTGGGGGCCCACGTGATCAAGGTGGAGGACCTGGAGGGCAGCGATGTCACCCGCCACAACCCGCCCTACGTGAACGGCGAGAGCCATTACTTCCTCTCGCTCAACCGCAACAAGGAGAGCGTTGCACTCGACCTCAAGAAACCCGAGGGGCTGGAGATCGTGCGCTCGCTCGCAGCGCAGTCCGACATTGTGGTGGAGAACTTCCGTCCCGGCGTGGCCGGGCGCATCGGCATCGGCTACGAGGCCCTGTCCCGGATCAATCCCCGCCTGGTCTACTGTTCCATCTCGGGGTTTGGCCAGACCGGTCCGTGGCGTGACAAGACAGCCTTCGACCTGGTGATACAGGCGCTGACCGGCGCCGTTGCCGTGACCGGCGAGCCCGATCGCCCGCCGGTGAAAATGGGCCTGCCGCTGGCCGACGAGTTGTCCGGAATGTTCTGCACCATCTCGGCCCTGGCTGCGCTGGAGCAGCGCGAACGCACCGGCCGCGGCGCCTATCTGGACACGGCCATGTACGACGTGGGCACATCGCTGCTCGCCTACATGGCCAATGTCTACTTTGCCACCGGTGAGCAGGCACAGCGCCTGGGCTCGCGCCACCCCACCATCTATCCATACAACGCTTTCGAGACCCGCGATGGCCACATCGTGGTGGCAGCCTTCACCCAGGTGTTCTGGCGCAAGTTCAGCAGGGTGCTGGGCCGCGAGGACCTGGCCGACAATCCACGCTACGCCACCTTTGCCGACCGTCACCGCAACCGTCCGGAACTGGGTGCCATCCTCGAAGCCATCATGCGCACCCGCACCACCGCCGAGTGGGAGGAGGCGCTGCGCGCGGGCGATGTGCCCAATGGCCCGGTGAACTCGGTGGCACAGGCCATCGAAATGGAGCAGACGCTGGCGCGCCGCATGGTGGTGGAAATGGACCATCCAGTCGCCGGTCGGCTGCGCACCCTGGGCACACCCTTCCATTTCGATTTCGAGGGCGGGGCGCAATTCCGGCCGGACTGTCGGCCCGCGCCGGTGCTGGGGCAGCACACCAGATCGGTGTTGCGCGACCTGTTGGGATACGACGAAGCCCGTATCGAGCGGCTCGCCGCGGACAAGGTCGTAGGCCTGTCGGCGGTGCCGGGCCAGACGCTGGGCACGCGTCGCGAACTGCCTGCAGCGGCTGCAACTGCAGCTGCGCCCGCCCCGGCCCCCGCGACCGCCGCGTCCAATGCACTGCCCCTGGCCGGTGTTCGCGTGATCGATCTCACGCGCATGTTTGCCGGTCCCTATGGCGCGCAGATCCTGGCCGACCTGGGTGCCGAGGTAATCAAGGTGGAAGAGCCGCGTGTGGGAGATCCGACCCGGCGCAACATCCCCTTCATCAAGGAGGAGAGCACCTATTTCATGTCGGTGAACCGCGGCAAGAAAAGCGTGGTGCTGGACCTCAAGACAGAAGGCGGGCGCAAGGCGCTGCTGGACCTGGCTGCAAAATCCGACGTCATCATTGAAAACTACCGCGTCGGCGTGATGAACCGGCTGGGCCTGTCCTATGAGGCGCTGCGCAAGGCCAACCCGCACATCCTGGTATGTGCCATTTCCGGGTATGGCCAGACCGGGCCCTTGCGCGACAAGATTTCCTTCGACCTAGTCAACCAGGCCATGGCGGGCACCATGGCCATCACCGGCGAAGAGGGCCGGCCGCCGGTACGCATCGGCCTGCCGGTGGGAGACCTCAATGGCGGCATTTTCAGCGCGCTGGCCATCCTTGCCGCCCTCCGGGCACGCCGCTGCATCGGCAAGGGCAGCTACATGGACCTGGGTCTGCATGACATGCTGATCGCCCTGCTGGGCTATCTCGCGCAGCTTTACTTCACCACCGGCGAGTCGCCGCAGCCGGTGGGCTCGGGCCATCACCACATCGCTCCCTATGGCGCATTCAAGGCAAGCGACAACTTTTTCATCATCGCCGCCTTCTCCCAGGCATTCTGGGCCAAGTTCGCCCAGGCCATAGGCCGGCCCGAACTGGTGGGCGATCCGCGCTTTGCCACCATCGATGCGCGCAAGGACAACAAGCAGGCCTTGCACGACATCATCGAGCCCATCCTCAAGGGCGACACCGTGGATAACTGGCTCAAGCGCCTGGATGCGGCCGATGTGCCCTGCTCGCGCGTGGCCTCGGTGGGAGATGTGCTCACTTCCGAGCAGACGCTGGCACGCGAAATGGTGTTCGATTTCGAGCATTCCAGCGTGGGTCGGGTGCGATCGGTGGGTCATCCGCTCCGGGCCGATGGCAAAGTGTGGCGCACGCTGGTGCCGCCCCCCGTCCTTGGCGAGCATACCGTGGAGGTGTTATCGAGCCTGCTCGGATATTCAAGCGAGGACATTGCAAGACTGCAGGCCGCGGGCAAGTCATAGCCGCGCTGCATCAGCCGGCCGGATCGGCCTTTGTTCGACGGGCCGTGGAAAAGCGCATTCGGGACAGCCCCTTCATGCAGATGGGGCGGCCCGTTATCAGAACCGCCAGAAAGACGCGGCTACCAGCGCCCCCGTCCCTGACTTGCTTGCCCGGCACGGGCGCGCGCGATTGACGCGTTGCCACGGATCAGCTCGGTGCGGGTTACCACGCGGGTGGAAGGTGATCTCGAGAAATTATCATATTTCCGGTGATACTCACCTACTGTTCAGCGTTTACAACGGTAATCTGATCATTCATCGTCCAGAAATCGTACAACAAGCCCACACCCAGCAGGCCCGCGGTGCACAGGTAGACGATGCCCGTCACCCACTTGCCCATGTAGAAACGATGCAGGCCCAGCAGCCCCAGGAAAGTAAGCAGGACCCAGGCAATGGTGTAATTGACCCGGCCGGCGCGAAAGCGCAGGTCCGCTTCGCGATCCATGCCGGGAATCAGGAACAGGTCGATGACCCAGCCTATCCCCAGCAAGCCCAGCGTGAAGAACCAGATCGTGCCGGTCACCGGTCGGCCGTAATAGAAACGGTGCGCGCCGGTAAAGCCGACTATCCACAGGATGTAGCCAATGGTCTTGGAGTGGGTGTCCTGGATGGTATTCAAGATGTGCAACTCCATATCTGGGGGTGTGATCCTTCTGAGAACAAGGTATCAGCAAGCGCATGGCCTGTCCCCTGTTCATTCAATCCTTCCTCAGCGCCGCCCTCGGACAATCCTGGCCCTTGAACCAGCGCCCCCAAACCTTGGGTCACACCAGCAAGCCCACCATCGCCGCCGTCATGCAGGTCGCCAGCGTTCCCGCGACGATGGATTTCATGCCCAGTGCCACGATTTCCTCACGGCGCTCCGGGCACATGGTCGCGAGCCCGCCAATCATGATGCCCAGGCTGCCGAAGTTGGCAAAGCCGCACAGGGCGTAAGTCATGAGCAGGCGGCTGCGGGCTGACAGGGTTTCGGGGGGCAGTTGCGCGAGTTCCAGGTAGGCCACCAGCTCATTGAGTATGGTCTTGGTGCCCAGCAGCGCGCCGCCCGCCTGCGCCTCGCTCCAGGGAATGCCTGCCAGCCAGGCCAGCGGCGCGAGCAGCCAGCCCAGCAGCAGTTGCAGCGTCACCGGCGCCCCATGGATGGCTGGCAACAGGCCCAGACCCAGATTGACCAGGGTGACCAGCGCCACCAGCACCAGCAGCATGGCGATGATGTTGATCAACAGGGCCGCGCCATCCAGCGTGCCGCGCGTGATGGCATCCATGCTGCTGGTGGCCTCCGATGCCAGTGCCAGCCTGGCGTCGGTGGGGGGCCCTTCGGCGGGCACCATGATGAGTGAAATCACGATGGCTGCCGGGGCCGACAGCACGGAGGCAATCAGCAGATGTGCCACGGCGTCGGGTATGGCATCCCTCAGGAAGCTCGAGTACAGAAAGAGCACCGTGCCGGCGATGGAGGCCATGCCGCCCGTCATGATGATGAAGAGCTCGCCGCGGGATACCCGCGTGAGGTAGGGGCGGATGAAGAGGGGGGCCTCGACCATGCCAACGAACACATTGGCGGCCGCAGACAGGCCCACCACGCCGCCCACCCGCATGGTTCTTTCCAGCAGCCAGGCGATGGCGCGCACGATGGCCGGCAGCACGCCCCAGTAGAACAACAGCGCGGAAAGCGCGCTCATCACCAGCACCAGCGGCAGCGCACGAAAGGCCAGGACGAAGGACGAGGCGGGGTCGCTCACCGTGAAGGGAGGCTTTCCGCCGCCCAGGTAGCCGAAGACGAAAGCGGTGCCGGCCTGTGTCGCCTGCTCCAGCCAGCCAAGCACGGCGTTCAGCGTGAGAAAGGCGTCCTTGACGACGGGCAGCTTGAGAAGGAGCACCGCCAGCAGCAATTGCAACGCGAGTCCTGCAGCGACCGTGGCCCATGGAATGCGCTGCTTCGCCTCGCTGGCCAGCCACGCCAGGGAAATCAGGCCGATGAGTCCTGCGATTGCGTGCGCGATGTCTGCCATATTGCCTGCCGCTCCCCCGGTCGAAGTCTATCAGCAGGCCCTGTCGCAAAGCCCGCGACGCCCGGCGCCCCGGACAAATCTGCCCCGGCAGAATGTGAAACTGCCCATACGGAATACAATAAGCATCAAACAACCGTCATCCGACCGCTTGAACACGGATGAGGGCTGGCAGCCGGCAAGCAGGTAAAGGGGAGGCCCACGGGCTGAAGGTTGTTGCCGGCGCCCAATCAGGAATCGAATGAACTCGCACGCTCTGCTGACCCTGTGTGCTGCGCGTACCGCGTGCACCGCATCTGCCGCATGTTGCGCGGCATGCCTTGTTCGCGCCGCTGCGCCGTTCACGCCCTCGCGGCGCGCCCCCCTCGCCGGCCTGAACAAGCCGGCCACCCGGATTCAGTGACCATGGTAACCATCACGCCCGACACCACACGCACGCGGTCGCCGCTGACGATGCGCATGGCGATGCTGTTCTTCCTGCCGCTCATCCTCACCACCGAGCTGCACCAGGTGTCGCATTCCATCGTCCACGGCTTTCTCGCGCGCCTGGGCGACCCGACCATCACCCTGGCGGCCTTCAGCATCGCCTTCGCCTTCAACACCATGCTCAGCAGCATCATGGCAGCGGGCACGGCGGCGGGCATTTCCTACATTACCGACAAGCCCTCCTTCTGGCGGCTGGCGCGGTTCTACTTCTACATCGGCCTGGTGCCCTTTGTGTGCATCGAAGCAGTGGGGCTGACGCCATTGGGGGACTGGCTGTTCGGCACCGTGGTCGGCGCCAGCCCCGAGGTGACGGCGCTGGCCAAGCCGGCCTCGGCGGTGATGGGCCTGTGGATCTTCCCCAACCAGGTGCGCAATCTGGCCACCGCGCTGTGCATGCGGCACCGGCGCACCATGCTGATCTCGCACGCCACCATGGTGCGCATCGTCTCGCAGATCCTGATGCTGCTGGTGCTCCCCTACTTCATGTCAGGGGCCGTGGCCGGGGCCACCTCGCTGGTGGGCTGCATGGCGGTCGAGGGCATCTACCTCTACTTCGTTTCGAGGCAGTTCTACCGGCAGTTGCACGCCAGCGGCGGTGAGCAGTTCACCTATCGCAGCCTGTGGCGCTTTTCCTGGCCGCTGATGATCACCCAGTCGAGCGAGAACGGCGTGGTGTTCGTCATTAACCTGTTCCTGGGGCGCCTGGCCGACCCTGACCTGGCGCTGGCCGCCTTCGGTGTGGTCAACGGACTCAAGGCGCTGATCGTATCGCCCCTGCGCAACGTGGTGCAGACCGCCCAGGCACTGGTGCAGACCCGCGCCGACATGCGCGTGCTCACCCGCTTCACGCACCGGCTGACGCTGGGCTACTTCGTGCTGGTGGGCATCATGTTCTATACGCCGATGCGGGAGGTGATCCTCAACGGCATCATGGGCCTGCGCGCAGACCTTGCCGTGTATGCCATTCCGGGCGTGCAGATGGTGGCTTTCGTCGCCGTGGTGTGGGGCTACTCGTCCCTGTTCCGCGGGCTGCTGACGGCCATGCGCAGGACCGGCATCATCGCCTTCAGCGCCGCGCTGCGTTTCATCACCGTGCTGTCAGTGGGCAGCCTCACCCTGGTCACGCCCAATCTCAACGGCGCCATGGTGGGCATCGCGGCCATCGGTGCCGCCTTCCTCGCCGAGGCGCTGTTGCTGGGCTGGCAGGTCAGGAAGTACAGCGCCGCCAAGGGACCGCTGTTTCCGCGCGAGGCAGCGGCCACCGCGGTGGTTCATTAGGCAGTCCACAGAACCCGGGACATCACAGACTCAAACAACCGGCCACCGTGCAGCGAAATGGGATGCCCCCTCTTCCTCAGACGCTGTACCGCCCCAGCACCGCCTGGTCGAACTTGAGCCCGAAACCGGGCTTGTCGGGCACGTCGATCATGCCGTTCTTCATCACCGGCACTTCCTCGAACAGGCCCACGGACCAGGGCATGTATTCCACGGTGAGGCCGTTGGGCACGGCGGCCACGGTGTGCACCTGCAGTTCGGGGGCGAGGTGGCTCACCACCGGCAGGTTGAAGTATTCGGCCATGTGGGCGATCTTGAGCCAGCCGCTGACGCCACCGGAGCGCAGAATGTCCACCATGACGATGTCGATGGAGCGCGACTCGATGAGGTGGCGGAAAGGCACGCCGCCGTAGACGTACTCGCCTGCAGCGATGGGCATTTTCAGTTCGGCGTTGACGCGCGCCATGCCCGGGTAGTCGTCATGCGCCACCGGGTCTTCCA
>CAIPGJ010000202.1 GCA_903864555.1 uncultured Pseudomonadota bacterium
ATAGGTCACCAGGAACACCGCCATCAGCGTGGCCGCCCACTGCAGGCCCGTGACCAGCCCGGCCGACGCCCCCGTCCACGAGGCCGCCAGGTACGCCGCGGCCAGCAGGGTGAAGGTGCTGAGGATGTAGATGCCGCGGCTGATCCATGAACTGTGCGGGCGGGCGAAGGCGCGCCAAAAGCGCTCGGGCCGGCCGAGGAACGCCAGGTGGAACACACCCTTACCGGCCGCCACGATGAGCAGGCCGGTGAGGCTGACGATGCGAAAGTCGTCGCCGGTCAACAGGTTCAACACGCTGCTGACGATGAACGCACCACCGCCCAGCGCGCCCATCACCATGGCCAGCCACAGCAACTTGCCGCGACCGGTGATCCACTCGGCCTGGAAGGCGTATTCGGTGCCCGGGCGCTGCATCATTCGCTGCTGGGATTTACGCATGGCGCGATCCTCCGAAGAACATCATGTCCGACCGGCAGGCCATGCAGGTCGCAAATTCACTGGGGTCACTGGAATCACCGAGGGCACTGGCGGCGCCCGGGTCACCGGCGCTGGACGATGCGGCGTTGGAACCCCCGCTGGCAGGGGCGCTGCCGCCGAGCGCCTCGTTCCAGCGCGCCAGGCTGCCCAGCATGCGCGTGGGCACCGACGGTGCCCCGCAACGCACGCAGTTGGAGAACGGACTCGCGGCAAGCAACACGGGCGCCTCGGTTACGGCAACGCTGTCAGCGAGGCCTTCCCCGCCGGCAGCCATCTCCGTGAGCGTGACGGCCTTCTCAGGGCAGGCTTCCACACAAAGGCCGCAACCCGGACAGCGCCCGGCATCGAAACGGAGCGCCGCACCGCCGTTTGCCTGATCGAGCGTCAGCGCCTTCGGCCCACACCATTGCGCGCAGGCGCCACAGAGCGAGCAAACCTGCTCCGCCACCGTGACGCGCCATTGACCCAGTTTCGCCTTGGTTGCCACAATCCCCCTCCAATGGGAGAAACGTAGCGGAGGTCGGTTGAAAAACCTCTGATCTGGATCAACCGCCGGCAAGAAGCCGGATCATCATCACGCTGACGCGCGCACTGGTTTCGTTGCCAGCCACCAGCGGCCGGTCGAGGCCCTTGATGGTCTGGTCGTTGACGGCGATGACAAGCTGATCGGGGCGCAGCTGCTGCAGCTCCGGCACCTCCGGATGTTGCTCGCGCAGCGCGACCACCATGTCGAGAATGCTCGCTCCGTCGGGAACACTGACCTCCACCGCCGAGCGCACGGGCCGGGAGGGAAAACCTGAGAGCTGGACGCTCGCCGTGATCATGCGCCGATCCTCCTGCACGCCTTGAATTAAGTGCTGTTGCCTGCCGACACCTTGCATGCCGACACCCGGCGCAACTGTAGAGTGCTCCGCCCTGCCAGACTTTGATGCAGGACAACCCGCGGCGGCGCCGTCGCGCGTTACGTCGCGCCCGCTTGCATCAATTCAGCTTGATGGTGGCCTTCTGGATGACCGGCCGCCACACATTCACCTCTGACTGGATGAATGCCGCCAGGTCCTTCGGCGAGCGCACGCGGCCGGTGATGAAGCCGTTGGACTCCAGCTGCTTCACCGCGGCCGGCTGCCGCAGCGCCACATTGAAGGCATCGGAGAGCTTCGCCACCACTTCTGGCGGCGTAGCCGCATGCGCGAGCAGGCCGTACCAGACAGTGCTCACCACCGGAAACCCGCTCTCGGAGAAAGTCGCCAGGTCCGGGAAGGCACCCCAGCGCACATTGCCGGTGGTGCCCACGCCAATCATCTTGCCGGCCTTGAAGAAGGTCGCCACGTCCACGCCGGCGAACACCAGGTCCACGCGCCCGCCCACGATGTCCACGAACGAGGAGGTCGAGCCCTTGTACGGCACCGCCGTGAACTCGATGCCGGCTGTCTGCCGCGCCATTTCCGTAATGAACAGATTGCCCGGCGTGACCGCCCAGTTGAGCTTGCCCGGGTTGGCCTTGGCATAGGCGACAAGCCCCTTCAGGTCCTTGAACGGCACGTCAGGTCGGGCCGCCAGCACCAGCGGGAACTCGCCGAGAAAGGCGATGGGCTGGTAGTCCTTGCCCAGTTCCATCTGGAACGTCGGATCAACCACCGGCTGCGTGATCATGATGGCGTCGTTGGCGATAGTGATGGTGTGGCCGTCTGGCGCCGCAGATTTCAGCGCCATCACGCCGAGGCGCCCGTTGGCGCCGGCACGGTTCTCCACCACCAGCGGCTGGCCCAGCACCTTCGATGCCTCGGCCATCACGGTGCGGAAGGTGCCCTCCATGAGCGAGCCCGCCGGACTGTTGATGATGACGGTGATCGGCCGGCTGGGATACGTCTGCGCTTGCACACTCGACGCGACGCAACCCAGCACTCCGACTGCCACGGACAGTTGCACCAACGATCTGCGATATATGCCCATTTCCTACCTCCCCCGGTAAAGAGCCCATTGCAAAGTGAAGCGATAATCCCACAAACAGCCCTGCGTCAGGAATCCTTTCCCCTGTTCCAGAATGGCATTCGGGCACCAGCCTCCCGACCTCGGGCTCATCGCCGAAAACGCCGACACCCGCCGCGCGACACCTATCCGGAAACGTGATGGGAAGATCGCAGGCCACGATG
>CAIPGJ010000203.1 GCA_903864555.1 uncultured Pseudomonadota bacterium
CGCATCGTGCGCACCGATTACGAGCGGCTGGGCAAGGTGATCAAATCGGCCAACATCACTTCTGATTGAGCCCGTCGGCTCCTGATGCGTCCGGCACGGCGGGTACAATTCACCATGTCGTCCGGCCGCACGGGCCGGACCGGTCACAACCCCAGGGGGCGACATGAGCAGCGATCACACGCACACGCATGACTGGAAGTACAACGGGATTCGCGTGGTGCACAGCAACGAGCTGGACATCAATACCGCACAGACGCCGGGCATGAACCGGGCTGCCGCCATCACCCATGCCCGCGCAGGAGCCGAGAAGCTCTGGGCTGGCACGGTGGTGATCCACCCCAATGCCAAGACGGGGGCCCACCACCATGGGCCGGTGGAGAGCGTCATCTACATCGTCAGCGGCAAGGCGCGCATGCGCTGGGGCGATCAACTGGAGTTCACTGCCGAAGCCGGCCCGGGTGATTTCATCTTTGTGCCGCCCTATGTGCCGCATCAGGAAATCAATGCCAACGACGATGAGCCGCTGTCCTGCGTGCTGGTGCGCAGTGGTCAGGAGCCGGTGGTGGTGAATCTGGACATCCCGATGGTGGAAAAGCCCGAGGAAGTGAGCTGGGTGGACAACATTCATCCCGCGCCGCCTCCGAAGAAGGCGTGCTGAGCCGGCCATCTGGCAAGGCCCTCGCGCCGCGGGGGGCAGCAAGCGGGATGCCGATGCCTTAGCCGCTGCACCGTTCCATGGATGTGGATGGCATTCGTCACGCCGAACCTGCTGGCCATCCTCGGTGCGGCCTGGTCATCTGCATCCTGACCTGGAGGACTTTCTGTGAGCAAGCCTGAATCCGGAACCCGGCCCGTGGCGGTGCTGGCCGCCGATGTGGCGCCCCGCACCAAGCCCTCCAATTATCCCGAGCCCCATGCTTCGCGCATGGCCGGCCGCACCAAGCGCGCACTGGGCGAGGTGTTCGGCCTGGCCAATTTCGGGGTCAACCTCACGCGCCTGGCGCCGGGCGCCATGTCGGCGCTGCGCCACGCGCACACGGTGCAGGATGAATTCATCTACGTCCTGGAAGGCACGCCCACGCTGATCACCGATGCCGGCGAAACCCTGTTGCAGCCAGGCTGGTGCAGTGGCTTCAAGGCGGCCACCGGCGATGGTCACCATCTGGTCAATCGCTCCACCCGGGACGTGCTGTACCTGGAGATGGGCGACCGCCTGGCCGGGGATGCGGCCAGCTATCCGGACGAGGACCTGCAGGTTGTCATGGCTGAAAATGGCCAGTGGCGGTTCAGCCACAAGGACGGCTCGCCGTACTAGCCCGGGGCCGGTGGTGGCAGTGGCGGACCGGGAGAGGCTTTTCATGCAGTTCGATTGGGAGTGAAGCAGCAATGCCTATCTGGTTTGAACCGGTTTCGGTCAAGGAAGTGAATGAACGTGCCCAGGTCGGGATCGCCCGGGTCATCGGCCTGGAGATCACTGAATTTGGCGAGGATTACATCGCCGGACGCATGCCGGTGGATGAGCGCACCCGCCAGCCCTTCGGCATCCTGCACGGCGGTGCCAGCGTGGTGTTGGCCGAGACGCTGGCCTCCGTGGGCTGCAGCCGCACCCTGGACCGCAGCAAGTACCGCGCGGTCGGCCTGGAGATCAATGCCAACCATCTGGCTGCGGCCAAGGACGGTTGGGTCACCGCAGTCGCGCGTCCGGTCCACCTGGGTCGCACCACCCAGGTCTGGGACATCCGCATCACCAATGCCGAGGGCAAGCTGAGCTGCATCTCGCGCTGCACGATGGCCATCATCGAGCGCAAATAAGCACTGCCCTGGGCGCTAGCCGGGTGCTTTGTCCTGCGCTTGCCCGCCGTCGCCTTCCCTGGGTTTGCGCAGGCTGCCTTCCTGCATGCGGTATTCGTACAGCCGGCATTCCAGCGGGCCGTTGAACAGCGGGGTGCGCTTGCTCGCATGCAGGCGGATCAGTTTGGCCAGTTCGGGATCGCCGGAGAACAGGTAGCAGCGCCATCCGCTGTAGCGTGCCTTCAGGGTATTGCCCAGCTGCGGGTAAAAGGCGGCCAGTTCATTGGTCTCACCCAGACGCACGCCATAGGGCGGATTGGCGATCATCACCCCGCTGGCGGCCGGGGGCGGCATCTCCAGCACATCGCCCACGCCGAAGACCACGCTGCCCATGAGGCCTGCGGCCTCGAGGTTGTCGTGGGCTCGCTCGATTTCGCGTGGCGAACTGTCGCTGCCATAGATTTCCAGGGGCGACGATGGCGTGGCCGCGGCCAGCACCGCCTCGCGCAGCGCAGCCCAGCCGGCGGCATCGTGTCCGGCCAGGCGCTGGAAACCGAATTCCCGCCGCGCCCCGGGCGGCATGCCCAGCGCCAGCATGGCCGCCTCGATCAGCAGGGTGCCGCTGCCGCACATCGGGTCATACAGGGTTTCACGGCGATCCCAGCCGGACAGCATGACGATGCCGGCAGCGAGGTTTTCCTTCAGCGGTGCTTCACCGACCTCGGTGCGCCAGCCACGCTTGTAGAGCGGCTCGCCGGAGGTGTCCAGATAGAGCGTGAAATGGGTGGCGTCGAGAAAGCCGTGCACGCGCACATCGGGATTGCGCGTGTCGACGTCCGGGCGCTTGTCGAGCCGGGCGCGGAAGCGGTCGCAAACCGCGTCCTTGATGCGCAGTGTGAGGAAGTCCAGGCTGCGCAGCGGGCAGCGGATGGCATTGACGTCCACGCGCAGGCTGCGCTCCACCCCGAACAGGGTTGGCCAGTCCACGGCGTGGGCGGCGTTGTAGACGTCCAGCTCGTTCTTGTAGGGCTTGTGCAGCAATTGCAGCAGCACGCGCGACGCGAGCCGAGAGCCCAGGTTGGCGCGCCAGCACAACTCCATGCTGCCGCGGAAGGACACGCCGCCGGGGACGGTGCGCAGATCGGCGGCGCCGAAGCCGCGCAATTCATCGGTGAGCAGGGCTTCCAGGCCGCGTGGGCAGGGGGCGAAGAACAAATGGCTGGTTTGCGGATTCAAGGTGTTTCCGGGATCATGGCTGGCGCAGCACCCGCAGGGACGACACCGGTCGTCAGGGTGTTGCATGGTTACCTGACTATATCCCATGTCCCAGATTGCAAGTGCTTCCGATGATGGCCTGGCCGAGGCGTGCGCCTTCTATGAGCGTGATGAACTCGAAGCGGCGGCGACAGCCTTCCAGCGTGTGCTCGAACTCGATCCGGAGCATGTCGAGGCCCGCTACAAGCTGGCCAATTCCCTGAAGGGCCTGAACCGGCTGGAGGCGGCGGCGGTGCAGTATCGCGGCGTGCTGGCGCGCAACCCGCATCATGCCGAGTCGCTCAATAATGTCGGCGCCATCTATCAGGCTGATGAGCTGTTCGACACCGCCGAGACCTGTTATTGGCAGGCCATCTGGTACAAGCCCGGCCTGGCCCCGCCCTATGTCAACCTCGGGCGCATCCTGCAGGGCCAGGGGCGCCATGAGGTCGCCGCGGAGATTTACCAGCGTGCGCTCGACCAGGGCCTGGATGCCGGGCTGTTCGGCCATCTGCTAGCGGCGCTGAAAGGGCAAGGCGCGGCCCGGGCGCCGCAGAACTATGTGCGCGAGACCTTCGACGCCTTTGCCGCCGGTTTCGAGCAGCGCGTGGTGGCTGAACTGGGCTATCGCGTGCCCGGGTTGCTGGCCGATATGGTGAAACCGCTGCTGGCCGCCGGCCCTGCAGTACTCGACCTGGGCTGCGGCACCGGACTGGCAGGCGAGGCCCTGCGCGCGACCGGCGCCAGCCTGACCGGCGTGGACCTGTCGCCGCGCATGCTGGAAATCGCCGCGGCCAAGGGCTGCTACCAGGCGCTGCATGAGGCCGAAGTGGTGACCTGGCTGCAGCAATCCCCATCCGCCGCCTTCGATCTGGTGATGGCCGCCGACGTGTTCATCTACATCGGCGATCTGGAGGCGGTGTTTGCCGGCGTCAGGCGGGTGTTGCGTGCCGGTGGGCTGTTCGCCTTCTCGGTGGAGGCCTGTGCCGAGGGCAATTATCGCCTGCTGGAGACCGGGCGTTATGCGCAGTCGCCAGGCTATGTCACCGCGCTGGCGGCCCGCCATGGTTTCAGCCTCCGGCATGGCGAGCCGGCCGGTGTGCGGGCCGGCATAGACGGCAACCTCTACCTGCTGGCCTTGTGAGCCGGCCACCCCGCCTGGAACGCAGGATGCCTGCAGACAGTGGCGCAAGGCTGAACACTGCTTTACATTACGGCCCATAACAAGCAAGCGGGCGCCGACTTCTGCGGCCGTGAGGGAGAACAAATCCGATGAACAAGTACCAGTGGATCACGCTGACTGCAGCGCTGGTCAATCTCGCCCTGGTGTGGCTTTTTCCGCCCTTTGAC
>CAIPGJ010000204.1 GCA_903864555.1 uncultured Pseudomonadota bacterium
CAAGGAGGAGAGCACCAGCGCGGTCGAGGACATGGCCAGCGCCAGACCCACCAGCAGGGCTGGCCGCCACTCCAGCCCCAGTAGCAGGCAGATGCCACCGGCCACGACGGCCGTGGCCAGTACCTGCGCACCACCAAGACCAAATACGGGCTTGCGCAACACCCACAGCCGACGTGGCTCCAGCTCAAGCCCGATCAGGAAAAGCAGCAGCACCACGCCGAACTCGGCAATCTCGAGGGTCGGGGCAATCTCACCGCCCAGCCAGGCCATGGCGCCCAGCCCGGATGGCCCCAACAACATGCCTGCTGCCAGATAACCCAGCACGGCGCCCAATCTGAGGCGGCGAAACAAGGGCACAACGAGGACCGCCGTAAGCAGAAAGACTGCGGCGAGCGGCAGGAAATGCATCCGGGATCAGCCGATCGACGACATCAGGTCAGGCTGCCAGACGCCCGGCAACGTTGATCAGCCGCTGAGCGAGACCGGTGATGGAAGCCTGCAGCTTGGGGTCATTCAGCTTCCCATCGGCGTCGAACTTCTCGTGCGCACGCGGAACGCCCAGTTGTTCGCTCAAAACCAGCACAGACAATGCCTGCAGCACCTGCCTGAGATGTTGCAGGCCGCGCAGGCCACCCAAAGCGCCAGGGGTGGCTGACATCAGCAATGCAACCTTGTTCTGATAGGGAACCAGTCCATTCTGCCCGCCATCCGGACGTGACATCCAGTCCAGTGCATTCTTGAACACCGCTGGAATGGATGCATTGTTCTCGGGTGAAACGATGAGCAACGCCTGGTGTTCCATCATCAGGCTCCGCAGCCGGCGGGCATGCAGCGGCAAGCCCTCCCGGTCTTCCAGGTCACCGTGGTAGACCGGCATCGGAAAATCATCGAGATTCACCTCGGTCACGTTCGCGCCGGCCTGCATCAGGGCGGCGCATGCAACATGCTGCAACTTGCGATTCAGCGAATCCCGACGGGCGCTGCCGGCAATGGCGAGTATCCGTAAAGGCACGATCTCAGCCACCATCCAGAATCACCGATGGAACCGGGCGCATCGTGGGCTATTTTTCCAGCAGGCTGCGCAGCATCCAGGCGTTCTTCTCGTGGATCTGCATGCGCTGTGTCAGAAGGTCTGTGGTCGGTTCGTCGCTGGCCTTGTCCGACAGTGGCAGGATGGAGCGGGCAGTCTTGACCACCGCCTCATTACCCTGGACCAACAGCTTGATCATTTGCTCGGCCTTGGGCACACCTGGAGTCTCGGTAATCGAGGCCAGCTTGGAGAATTCCGCGTAGGTTCCGGGAGCCGGGTGGCCCAGCGAACGGATGCGCTCCGCTATCAGGTCCAGTGCCAGCCACAACTCGTTGTACTGGTCCATGAACATCAGGTGCAGAGTATTGAACATCGGCCCGGTCACGTTCCAGTGGAAATTGTGCGTCTTCAGATAAAGGACATAGGTGTCGGCCAGCAGGCGTGACAGCCCCTGTGCGATTTTTGCCCTGTCCTTGGCGCTGATGCCGGTATTGATCTCCATGCCGTCCTCCGTTACTTGCTTGGGTGGGATGCGAAGATGATATCAGCAGGGTACCGCGATTCACCATCGAGGCTGGCACGGCCCCATCGGCCAGGTGGCACCGTGCGGAAAACCGGAGGACCGCTGCCCGGTTATCCGGCCCGTAGACGGCATCCGGTCCGGAAGCCAGTCCGGGAGCCCGGAATCAGCCATCAGGTTGCAGCTTCTCCATCCCGCTGCTGGGCAATTTCCTGATGGACCACGGCCATGTCCATCTGCAGCGTCTGGGTGATGACATCCTCCAGCGCCGGGGCCGGCAGGGCGCCCGCCTCCGAATAAAGTATGACCTTCTCCCGAAAGACCATGAGCGTGGGAATGGAACGGATGTTGAAAGCACCGGCAAGCTCCTGCTGCTCTTCGGTGTTGACCTTCGCAAACACCACATCCGGATGGAGCTCAGAGGCCGCCTCATAGGTCGGCGCAAAGGCACGGCACGGCCCGCACCAGGATGCCCAGAAGTCCACGATCACCACGTCATTCCCGGTGACGACTTCCTCGAAATTTTCCATGGTCAATTCTATGGTCGCCATCTTCACTCCTTGAAGTTTCAGTGAGTATATATGCGGGCAGGCAGCAAGGCGCTCGTGCAGCCAGGATTTCCCGCGACAGGCGTACATGTGCCTCGGTCAGCGACTCAAGCCATGGACAGGTGGAAATAGCTACCGCCATTGACCAGACCAGTCAATCGCTGCGAAGCCCCCGGCCGGCATCTGGCAGAATAGATGTGACCGGTTCAAGCCCCTTTGCCGGAAAGTCACTCTCACCCTGCCAATCATGGAATCCTCACTCAGGGCCAGCTATCGCGGCCGGTTCGCACCCTCTCCCACCGGCCCCCTGCACTTCGGCTCGCTGATCGCGGCCCTGGGCAGCTGGCTGGACGCGCGCAGCCGGCAAGGCCAGTGGCTGGTGCGCATGGAAGATGTCGACGGTCCGCGCACTATCCCGGGTGCCGACTCGGCGATCCTGCGCGCACTTGACCGTTACGGACTGCATTGGGACGGCTGCGTGATGTACCAGAGTATGCGCAGCGACCTTTACGCCGATGCCCTGGAACAACTGACCAGGGATGGCCGGGTATTCCCCTGCGCCTGCACGCGTCGCGAGATCGCCGACTCCGCGCTGATTCCGTCCGCCCCGGGACAGGAAGTCGTCTATCCGGGAACCTGCCGTAATGAGCTGACGGCAGGCAGACAGCCGCGCGCCTGGCGCATGCGCGCTGGCGAGGCACACATCGGCTTTACCGACCGGGTGCAGGGTGCACAGATGCAGCTTCTGGCCCGTGAGGTCGGTGACTTTGTCATCAAGCGCGCCGACGGGCCTTACGCCTATCAGCTGGCCGTGGTCGTCGATGACGCCGCGCAGGGCATCACCCACGTGGTGCGCGGTGCCGACCTGCTGCGATCAACGGCCCGGCAAATGCTGTTGCAGCGCGAACTCGGACTGGCCTCTCCGGATTGGGCCCACCTGCCTGTGGCCGTCGGCCTTGCGGGAGAGAAGTTGTCGAAGCAGACCCTGGCGCCGGCCCTCTCGGACAGAGACATCGTCGCCACTTTGCATGCTGCCCTGGCGTTTCTCGGCCATGCCCCGCCTGGGGACATGGCAGGGGCCACAGGCCTTGAATTGCTGGAGTGGGCGCTGCAGGCGTGGAACATGGCGCAAGTGCCACGTGTACTGCAGCAATCGGCGCCACTCTGCCCTGCCGCTGCGGCGGGGCTCAGCTAAGGGACTTGCGCCCGGGAAACAATACCGTGGCCAGCGCGGCGCAGACCAGTACGAGAGCCGCATAATCGTTCCATGCCGGACGTTCATCCAGCAACAGCATGCCGCTGAAAACCCCAATCACCGGAACCAGCAGCGTGGAGAGTGATGACACGGTAACCGGTGCCGTCGTGGCAATGCGCATCCAGGCCCAGTTGCAGAAGATGAATGGCAGGAAGATGTTGTAGATCAGGCCTGCCAATGGCCAAGTGCTGAGCTCCAGTGGCGAGGGACTTTCAGGTTCGAAGATCAGCGCACCCAGCAGCAGCAGCGGAAAGGATAGCGCCATCTGCCATGCCGAAAACGCCAGCAGGGGCAGATCGATGGGCCAGCGGCGGATCATGACAATGCCCACCGCCCAGGCAATCGCCGCGCCGATCATCAGAGCTGCGCCCAGAGGCGCACGGCCCACAGCCGTGATTTCGCCCCCCAGCAACATCAGCACACCGCAAAATCCCAGGGCCAGTCCGGCCAGCCTGCGCCGGGTCACCGGTTCCTTCAGCCACCAGAAGCCCAGCAGCATGGCCCACAAGGGCATGCTGTACCCCAGAATGGCCGCCCTGCCCGAATCCATCATGCGGATGGCAAACACGGCAAGGATGTTCCAGGCCGCAAGATTGAAGAATGCAATGAGCGCCAGCGCACGCCACTGTTCACGCGGCACGGAAAGCCTTTGTCCCCCGATTCGTGCCATGGCGAAAAGCACGATAGCTGCCACACCAAGACACCAGGCGCGGAAATTCAGAGGAGGCATTTCGCCCAGCACGATCTTCATCACCGGCCAGTTGAGCCCCCAGAACAGGGAAATGGCGGCGATGAGCCAGTAAACCGAGCGAGGGAGGACGGTTGAGGAATGCATTCAAAGATATTGTTAGTGCCAACTCACAAAGTATACCAAGCTTGATTGGATATTAACCAACTGATTCTAAAGAAAATGAATCCCTTGGGAAATATATGCTGCAATGCCGCAAAAAAATCTTGACAAGGTTTCTTTTGCCTATAGAATGTGAATTGTTGCATCGCAATATAAGAAAGTGGACGTAAGAAAGACAGCGTCCTCAGTGCAGACCGGCAGGACCCTGACTAGCTTTCTCACTATCTAGGAGCCAGACATGTATGTAACACCGGATCAAGTGCTTGCTACAAACAAGGCGGGTGTAGAGGCGCTGTTGGGCCTGGCGCATACCCAGTTTGCCGCTTTCGAAAAGCTGTCCGCCCTCGCGTTCAACGCCACCAAGTCGGCTTTCGAAGACAGCGTTGCCCACACCCGCGCGCTGATCAATGCCAAGGACGTTCAGGAAGTGATCAATCTCAACAGTGCAGCCGCCCAGCCGGCCCTGGAAAAGGCGATTGCCCTGTCCCGCAATGTCTATGACGTCGCGACTCGGTCGCAAGGCGATCTGACCAAACTGGTCGAAGGCCAGGCTGGCGAACTGAACAAATCCGTCGTCGGAATGCTCGACAAGGTGACCAAGGGCGCCCCGGCCGGTTCCGATGTTGCCGTGGCTGCCGTAAAATCAGCCCTCGCCGCAGCGAACTCTGCCTACGACAGCATGTCCAAAGTAGCGAAGCAGGCAACCGACATGGCCGAAGCGAATTTCGCTGCCGTCACGTCAGTCGCCAAGGAAACGAAGAAAAAAGCAGCCTGATACAAGTTGCGGGGCATGTCCCCGCAAGACAGCCCCACGGGGCTGCCGAAAATGGATTGCACAGCAGCCGATTTTCGACAGCCAAATGGCTTACCGTGCTACAGCGTCTGCGGTCCTCCTCCTCCTTCCGCGGACGTTTTTCAGCCCCGGCAGCAATGCCGGGGCTTTTTTCTTTCTGGTCACCTGCCACGGCAGTTGATTTCAGCCCCTCGCCTGCCACTGGCCACCCAGCGCCAGCACCCCATCGTGCAGCACTTCCAGCGCAGGCTGGACCTGCGCCGGTTCCCCGCGCACACCGAGTTCGATATGCCCACGGGCCCCATCCTTGCCCACGGTAGGCAGACTGAAGCTCTTCACACCGGGAAAGCGCCTCTGCACTTCGAGCATCAGCGGGGTGATCTGGCTTTCCGTAAGCCCGTGCACCACTCCCGAGGCATCGGCTTCGGGAACTGCGTGAAAGAGGCCTGCATACTGGTGGTCCAGCACCCACTCGACCATGGGCCAGGCCATGACTGGAAATCCGGGCACGAAATGATGGTCACCAAAGGAAAAACCCGGAATGCGGTTATAGGGATTCGGGATGATGCGGCTGCCCTCGGGGAACTCGCCCATCCTGAGGCGCTGGGGGGTGATCTCGTCGCCGAAGCGTGCCCGGATCTCCGCCTCGGCATCAGGAAGCAGTTGCAGTTTTACGCCGATCGCATCCGCTGCGCATTGCCGGGTGTGATCGTCCGGCGTCGAGCCGATGCCGCCGAAGCTGAAAACGATGTCCGGCGAGGCCAGCGTGCGCCTGAGCGTGGCCGTGATCAGCGATGGGTCATCCCCCAGATACTGCGCCCAGTCCAGGCGCATGCCCCGTGCGCGGAGAATTTCGATCAGCTTGCCGAAGTGCTTGTCCTGCCGCCGTCCCCGGGTGATCTCGTCGCCAATGATCAGTGCGCCCAGCATTCTCATGTGCTGCCTCTGTCTTCCATCACTCTCGTAAAGGAACCTGCCAGGGGCGCATTGCGCTGCTCGGCCAGACGCGCAAGGCAGTAGTGGACATAGGCCAGCCCACCATAGACTGGCGCAAAGAAACCAAGCAGGGGCACGTGCGAGGCCAGGGCCACCGTCACGCCCAGCCAGAACAACGGCCAGCGTTCGGTGCGCATGAATTGCGACAACTCTGCGGCATCGGCGTGCGCAGCCAGCGCATCATAGGGATAGACGCGCTGGTTGAGATATCCAAGCAGACCCACCGACAATAGCGGCCACAGCGGCGGCAGCAACCACAAGGGCAGCGTCAGCACCCCCAGCAGCAGCAACCTCAGGCAACCAGCCAGGCTGTTCCACACACCGCCGGCAAAGCTGCCACCTTCGCGCTTCTGCAACTGCACATGCGAACGCGCCGCCACAAAGTTGACCATCAGGGGCATGGCGAAAATGCCGGTCAGTAGGGTGGCCAGAACCAGCACCACCGGCACTAGCGCCAGCAGCAACAGGGCTGCAGCGGCATGGGTGGCCACCACGGACAGCGGCCACCACTGCAGCAACCATTGCAGGGTGTCCAGTTGCAGCAACTGCGCGTCGATCCAGGCCACTGCTGCGCCCCAGAACGAAACAACGGCCACCAGCCAGACCAGGCCGGCAGCCAGCAGTGGCAGCACCATGAGGGCCAGCATGCGCGGATGCAACAGGCTGATGAAGCCGCGATACAGGGATTGCACAATCATCGCTTGCCTCTGTCAGTCCAATGCTCAGTCCGAATGTCTGGCGAACGCTCCCACGCTCGGGACACCGGCGTACTCACATGATGCTCAGGCGCGCGCGTTGCGCGTGCGGACATACTGCACAACCAGAGGCATGACCGAAAGACCGATGATACCGAAAATGACGATCGTCAGATTGTTTCGCACAATAGGCAGATTGCCGAAAAAATAACCGGCATACACAAGCGAGAGCACCCAGATCAGGGCACCAGCGATGCTGAACCCGAGGAATCGCGGATAAGGCATCCGACCTATGCCCGCAACAAACGGCACAAAGGTGCGCACCAGCGGAATGAAGCGGGCAATGATGATGGTCTTGCCGCCATGCTTGAGGTAAAAAGCATGCGCCGCATCCAGTGCGCCGCGGTTGAACAGCCGCGAATTTTCCCAGCGGAAGACCTTCGGCCCCAGCGTATGTCCGACAGCATAGTTGACGTTGTCCCCGCACAGCGCCGCCGTGATGAGGGTGATGGCCAGCCAGTGGGCCTCCATGCCGCTGACTGCCCACAGGGCGCCGGCCACGAACAACAGCGAATCCCCCGGCAGGAAAGGCGTCACCACCAACCCGGTCTCGCAGAACACGATGGCAAACAGCAGCGCATAGATCCAGATCCCGTACTGCTGCAACAATGCAGCAAGGTGGCGATCCAGGTGGATGATGAGATCCCAGAACTGAAGAAGTATTTCCATGGGCGCGATTCTACCTGCGCAATTCAGCCTTGCCGTGACCGACGCACACCCCCCGTATAATCGCTCCAGCCCCCCCCTTGAACACCTTCCTGCGACAACCCCAGATGCCCGCCATTCGGCCGCTTTCCGACACCCTGATCAGCCAGATCGCCGCAGGCGAGGTGGTGGAACGTCCGGCATCCGTGGTCAAGGAACTGCTGGAGAATGCCCTGGACGCAGGCGCACATGCCGTGGAAGTCAGCCTCGACCTGGGGGGCATCAAGCGTATCCGCATCAACGACGACGGCGGCGGCATCGAATCGGATGAACTGCCACTGGCGCTCATGCGCCATGCCACCAGCAAGATTTCCACGCTGGAAGACCTGGAGTCGGTTCGGTCCCTGGGTTTTCGCGGCGAGGCGCTGGCTTCCATTGCCTCTGTGGCCCGGGTGAGTCTGATCTCGCGTCAGGCCCAGGCAGTGCATGCTTCGCGTATCGCCAGCGAGGGCGGCAGCACCACGCCGGTGGAACCGGCCGCGCACGCCCCTGGCACCACCATAGAAGTCGCGGACATCTACTTCAACACGCCGGCACGCCGCAAGTTCCTGAAAAGCGAAGCCACCGAATTCGCCCACTGCGAGGAAATGGTGAAGCGGGCAGCGCTGTCGCGACCGGATGCCGCCTTCAGCCTCAAGCACAACAACCGCGTATCACTGCACCTGCCGCGGGCGGATCTGCGCCGTCGCATCGCCGGTGTGCTGGGAGAGGATTTCGCCGCGGGCATGCGACCGGTCGATGAAAGCAGCGGTGGTGAAATTGCCCTGCGCCTGTCCGGATACGCCGGCGCGCCGGGTTTCTCCCGCTCCAGCCGCGACCTGCAGTATGTCTTTGTTAACGGCCGCTATGTGCGCGACAAGGTGCTCACGCATGCCTTGCGCGAAGCCTATCGCGACCTGATGCATGGCGATCGCCATCCGGCCTACGTGCTGTTCCTCGACATCGATCCCCGAGCGGTCGACGTTAACGTCCATCCATCGAAGATCGAAGTGCGCTTTCGCGACTCGCGGGCCATCCACCAGTTTGTCTACCATGCCGTTGCCAAGGCATTGTCGGGCAGCGCCTCGCAAACGCCGGCGGCACACGCCGCACTCGCCGAGTCCGGCAACCTGCAGGCGGTGGCCGCACCGACACCCTTGCCTTCGCACATGCCCGCCTTCCAGACCACCCTCGGCATTGCCCAGCCCCGGGGGGAGTACAACGCCTTCGTCGCCGCGGCCCGTCCGGGGACCGCCTGGCCGCAAGCGGCGCCACGGGCTGCAGCAGTGCTGACGCAGGCGAACCCGCCGGGCGACGCCCAGGTAGAACATCCGCTTGGCTACGCCCTGGCGCAGTTGCATGGCATCTACATCCTCGCCCAGAACGCGCAAGGCCTGGTGCTGGTCGACATGCATGCCGCCCATGAGCGCATCCTGTACGAGCAATTGAAAACCGCCCTTGATGACAGCACCATGCAGACCCAGAAACTGCTGGTGCCAGCCAGTTTCAACGCCGACAAGCTCGACGTGGCCACGGCCGAAGAGCATGCCGACACCCTGCTGGCACTGGGCTTCGACATCGCCCCGCTCTCGCCGACTGCGCTGGCGGTGCGTACGGTACCCGCCATGCTCGCCCATGGCGACCTCCCGGCACTGGCGCGCGGCATCCTCGGGGACATTCGCGAGTTCGGCGCCAGCCGCGTGGTTTCGGAGCGCCAGAACGAATTGCTTTCGACCATGGCCTGCCACGGCGCCGTGCGGGCCAACCGACCGCTCACCGCGCACGAAATGAATGCGCTGCTGCGCGAAATGGAAGAGACCGAGCGCTCCGGCCAGTGCAACCACGGACGTCCGACCTGGTACCAGATGTCGATGGGAGACCTGGACCGGCTGTTCATGCGCGGACGCTGAGCGGCTGCCACCGCCCAGCCGCTGCGTTCCCGCGATCCCGTGCCCAGTCACCAGGAACCGAACGATTGAACACCCCAGGGGAGCACCACCTGCCGCCAGTGCTGGCCATCATGGGGCCCACGGCCAGCGGCAAGAGCGCACTGGCCATGTCGCTGGCCTGCCGCCTTGGCGGCGAGATCATCAGTGTCGATTCCG
>CAIPGJ010000205.1 GCA_903864555.1 uncultured Pseudomonadota bacterium
CAGCCTTCTTTGCCAAGTCGCCGCGCCAGCCCTCCGCCCGCGGCGTCGCCGTGCTTGCCTCCTCGGGCGGCGCAGCCATTGCCTGCGCCGACATGGCCGAACGCCATGGCGTGGTATTGCCGCAGCCCCGTCCGGAGGTAAAGAAAATCCTCGAGGAACATGTGCCCGAGTACGGTTCGGCGCGCAATCCCTGCGATGTCACCACCGCGCTGCAGAACGACCCGAAACTGCTGCCCGCCTGCCTGGAGGCGATGCTGGGCGAAACCATGTACGGCACGCTGGTTTTTCCGCAGGCGGCACTGCGCAAGGACTCGCTGGAGCGGCGCACCAGCATGGCCGCAGTGGCCGAACGCACCGGCAAGATCATCTGCCTGCCCTTCGTCGGTGGCTGGCTGGGCGGCCCCGGCACTGTCGAGGCCGAGTCCAATCCGCACTTCGCCTGGTTCTACGAGATCAACCGCTGCTTTGCCGCCATCGCCGCCTGGCACTGGCGCGCGCACAAGCGCACGCAATACGAACAGGAAGGCACGCGCCGGCTGTCACGACTCTCGCCCCCCGACGCAAAAGACAAGGCCGCGAAACTCATCACTGCATCGGCCAACACCACGCTCACCGAGCGTGAAGCCAAGGAGGTGCTGGCCCTTTACGGCGTGCCCGTGGTCGGCGAGAAGCTGGTGCGGTCGGCCACCGAGGCGGTAGAGGCTGCGCAGTCACTGGGCTTGCCGGTGGTGATGAAGGTGGAATCCCCCGACATCCCGCACAAGACCGAAGCCGGCGTCATCCGCCTCAACCTGAAGACGGTCGATGAAGTAAAGGCCGCCTACGACCTCGTGATGGCCAACGCGAAGCAATACAAGGCGGATGCCCGGATCAACGGCGTGCTGGTGCAGCCCATGGTGGGCGCCGGCGCCGAAATCATGGTCGGCGGCAAGGTCGATCCCCTGTTCGGCCCACTCATCGTCGCCGGCCTGGGCGGCGTGCTGGTGGAACTGATGAAGGACACCGCGCTCGACCTTGCCCCCATCAACCGCGGCGAAGCGCGCGCGCTGCTCGGCCAGTTGCGGGGTCAGGCCATGCTTACCGGCTTTCGCGGCTCCGAACCGGTGGACCAGGACCGGCTGGCCGACGTCATCGTGCGACTGTCCGAATTCCTCGACGACCAGCGCGAAGTGATCGCCGAACTGGATGTGAATCCGCTCATCTGTTCGGGCGGCCGCATGCTTGCCGTGGATGCGCTGATTGTCAGGAAGACTTGATTCATATTGATCACAATATTTCATCTATCCTATTACTGACGGCATATGCCATTTTAAAATGATCATAATGACTGACGGATCGGATGAACCCTCACCATTGCAGAATGCCGGGTTCCGGCATGCCACCCCTTGAAGGAGAATGCACCCATGCCTAACAAGCACCAAAAGATCAATCCACCGGCACCCGAGTACATCGACAAGGCCAAAGCCCTTTCGCGATCGGAATCCGATCGACTGATGTCCAGAATGAGGGGCCGATTCACGCACCAGTATGAAGACGCGCACCTCACCAGGATCCAGGTGCTGGCGCTGCAGCTGGCGTATGAAGACGAACAGTTGAAAGACTGGCGCAAGAACATGGCCATCCTCAGGGAAAAGCACAAGAACAAGTAGCAAGGGGCTGTTGACATTCAGCACGCTAGATGCGTTGCTGAATGTCAACAAACCCTAGTGCACCAGCGCTCAAGTCATCGCCCCCTGCCGTCCTCCCTGGACCCCGGCCATTTTGAAGATACCCTCGGCAGAATCAGCCGGGGGCAGGCGGTTCACTCAGCCCTCAGGCGAGGCGCTGAAATCCGGGCAGAGTGACTGGCAGCGTCCGACGTCCATCGCTTTCGGACGGGTACCTGGTGACGCGGCTTCGCGTCAGCTGGCGGGATGTCGGCCAGGGGTCGATGGCCGCAGCTCTTGTTTGCTGCACGCCCCATTGCAGGCGGGTGATGGCCAGCAGGCATTTCACCTGGTCGCGGGATTTATCGGCGCTCATCGTGGCCGCCTCCTTGCGGCTGGTGCGCAGCTTAGTCCCTCATTACGTCAATCAGATGACACTTTCTGGGCGGTCCAATCTGCGCGTGACAAGCGGTTGCGCCGCGTGCTGCGCATGTGCTCGACCTTTTGTCGATGAGACTGGCCCAATTGCCTGCAGGGCCAGGATGACTTGTGCTGGGGGTGACAAGTGCAATGGCATAATCGACTGCTTCCGCTCCCACGCCGCCTGCCTATCTGGCGCATCTGCATCCATTGAGGGGTGCCGCCAGCTGACAGTTCGGCCTGTGCAAAGAGCGTTCAGGCGCACAGGAACCGGCGGACCCGTCACACAAGGAATGAGGATAGGCCATGACCGCCCCCCGCCGCGCCCTTTACCGACACGCCGAACAACAGCACATCTTCAACCCGGGCAGCATTGCCATCTACGGCATCTCGCCCACGCCGGGTTCGCCTGGCCAGCGCGCGCTGAAGCAGCTGGAGGTCTATGGCGGGCGCATCCTGCGCGTCAACCCGAAGTACGAGCGCATCGGCGAGCATCCCTGCTACCCCTCCATCGCTGCGCTGCCGGAGACACCGGACTGCGTGCTGTTTGCCGTGCCGCGGGATGCCATCGAGAAAGCCGTGATCGAATGCGCCGAGCGCGGCGTGCGCAGCGTCATCATCTTTGCCGCCGGCTATGCCGAGACCGGCAAGCCCGAGCGCATCGCCGCGCAGGAACGCCTGGCCGCCATCGGCCGCGACAGCGGAATGAAGATCATCGGCCCCAACTGCATGGGCTTTGCCAATTTCGCCACGCGCACCGTGGTGTCCTTCACCCAGACCAGCGTGAAGTCGGCCATGGCGCACCCGGCCGG
>CAIPGJ010000206.1 GCA_903864555.1 uncultured Pseudomonadota bacterium
CGCAGATCCTGCTCCTTCTCGATGCGTTCCCGCTGCTTGTCGGTGAGCATCAGTTGTCCGGCAAAGCCCTCCCGGGTCAGGCGTACGTAGGCTGCTTCCTGCGCCAGATAGTGCGGCAGCACCTGATCCAGCTTGGATTTGATCTCCCTCGCCGCGGCAAGGTCATGCCCGGCCTTTTCGCGCAGCGCCTGCTCCTGCGCGAGCGCATTGCGATAGGCGTGAACATTGGCGGCATGCTGGGCCTGCAGTTCAGCATGCAGGTCTGGCGGATCGCCCGGTGCACGGACGAAAGCATTGTCCGCAAGCTGGGAATCAACGCGTCTCACCGCCAGCCGGCGACGGTGAAAATCCGCTTGCAACTGGCGCGCGTCTGCATTCGCGAACACCGGATCCATGCGAATCAGCACCTGGCCTGCCTCAACCCGCTCGCCTTCGCGCACCAGTATCTCCCGCACCACACCCTGCTCGGCTGGCTGCACGATCTTGAGATAGGTCTCCGGAACCAGCTTCCCCTCTGCGATGGCGACGATATCGACCTGCCCCACCGCAGCCAGCACCAGCATCAGGCCAAACAGCGCCAGCAACAGCCGCACCAACCACCCCGCAAGCGGTGCAGGCGGCCGCTCCCGGATGCGCAGCAGTTGCGGCGAGAAATCTAGCGGATCGACCCGCTCGCTCAGCCATGACGGCGTGCGCAGTTTCTTGCCTGCCTGTGATTCGGTGGTGCCCAAATCAACCTCCCCTGGCCGGACAACCAAGCTTGTGAATGTGGTTCAGGTTCCCAGTTGCAGTTCGCGGTCCGGCAGCAGGCCGGGCGGCATGTGATGGGCGATGACCAGCACGGTCATGTCACCGCGGAAGCGGTTCACGGTCTGCGCCAGCTGTGCGGCAGTGCGCTCATCGAGGCTGGCTGTCGCCTCGTCAAATATCAGAATGCGCGGACGGCGCAGCACGGCGCGTGCGATGGCTATGCGCTGTTTCTGACCACCGGACAGTCCGGTGCCGTTCTCGCCGATGACCGTCTCGTAGGACCGCGGCAGGCGTTCGATGTCCTCGTGTATCCCGGCCAGGCGGCAGGCGTCGACGATCTCGGCGACCGAAGCGTGCGGGGAGGCAATGCTAAGGTTGTCACGCAAAGTGCCGGAGAACAGCACCGTCTCCTGCGGCACGACCCCGAAGTGCATGCGTAACTCGTTGGCCGAAAGGTGCCGGATATCGCGCCCGTCCAGCAGTATGCGCCCGGCCGCGGGCTGGTAGAAACCCAGGAGCAGCTTGGCAAACGTGCTCTTGCCGCAGCCGGAAGGTCCGGTCACCAGCACCAGTTCTCCCGGCTCGAAAATCGTGTTGAGGCCGCGATAGAGATTGGCCTCCATGCCCCGATGGCTGAAAGCCAGATCCTGGATCTCCAGCCGCCCCTGCCCCTGTGACAATCTCGATGGTTGCATCGAATGTGGCTCGGGAGGCGCATTCATCACGTCCCCCAGGCGACGCACCGCGATCCCTGCCTGCTGGAACTCCTGCCACAGGCCGGCCAGCCTGAGCATCGGCTGGGACAGCCGCGCAGCGAACATCTGGAAGGCGACCAGCATCCCGATGGTGAAGCCGTCATTGCGCATCACCAGCAGTGCCCCCATGCCAAGGATCATGACCGTCATGCCCTGTTCCAGCGCATGCACCACCGTGCCAAAGGTATTGGAAAGTTGGCGGGAGTCGAAACTGGCGGCCAGGTAGGCTGCGAGGTTCTCCTCGTAACGCGCCTCCAGCCGCGGCTCCATCTGCAATGACTTCACCGTTTCAATGCCGGCGATGTGCTCGGTCAGTAAGGCCTGGTTGCGCGCCCCCTGCAGGAACTGGCGATCCAGCCGCGCGCGCAGCAGCGGCGTCACGATCAGGCTGGCCACCGCAATCAGGCCGACAATGCCGACGGCAATCAGCGCCAGCTGCCAGCTGTACCAGATCATCAGGATGAGGAACAGCAGCAGGAAGGGCAGGTCCAGCAGCAAGGCCACGGCAGCCCCGGCAATGAACTCACGGATGGACTCCACCGCATTCACCCGCGCCACCAGCGTGCCGGTGGCGCGCTGCTCAAAGTACGGCAGGGGCAGCCTGAACAGGTGCTGCAGCAACCGGCTGCCAAGCACGGCGTCGACGCGATTGCCGGTGTGGACGACAAAGTACTGCCGCAGCCAGCTCATTGCGCATGAGAACAGCACGAATACCACCATGGCTGCCGAGATCACCTGCAACGTGCTCATGGTCTGGTGCACCACAACCTTGTCGATGATGACCTGGGTGAATAGCGGCGTACACAATCCGATCACCTGGATGACCAGCGATGCCGCGATCACCTGCAGCCAGACACTGCGATATCGCACCAGTTCACGCAGGAACCAGCGATAACCGAATGCCTCCGGAAGCGGCGACTCCCCGTCGGCGGGCCCGGCAGCGCTTCTCTCGAATGCCACCAGGAAGCACAGGGGTTCGAATTGCGATAGCGCCTCCCCGGAAGTCATCTGCTGGGGGCGGGAGCTGCCCGCTTCGAAATAAAGCACCTGCTCATCCTCACCGCGCAACAGCAGTGCCACCCTCGCCTGGAGGCGGTCCGGATTGGCCACCTCTGGCTGCAAACGGGAATCGCCCTGAGGCCCTGTTACATCCGCAGACTGGCGAAATACCGCCACGCAGGGACCTCCCAGGGACATGAGCAACTTGCGATCGAGCTGCGAAGCGCCAATCCGAAAGCCCAACGTACGGGCTGCATCGATGAAGGTGGCTTCGCTATGCGGTGGCGGAAAGTTCTGAAGGAGCAATGCCGGATCAAATGGCAGCCGCTGCAGCCCGCACAGACTGCCCAGCAACCACACGGTCTGATCTTGACCCAGCTGCACCCGCCCTCTCCGGTTGTACGGGGCAAACCTTGTGGCCACCCCGTTCATCAGCTGCGAGCTGCTCTGAAGGCAACCCTCGGCGGTACCTTAAGGGCCGCGCAGACTGTTGCAAATCACCGTGAAAGCGATAGAGCCTGGATAGAAAGCGTGGGGATACGCCAAGTGACTGAAGACATTGCTTTCATGCCATTGGCATGCCATTCATACCTTCCAACATGTGAAAGTTTCCTCAGGCCACCTTCAGCTTGGAGTTGGGCTCGGGATAGGGATACAGCATATTCAACGCGATGCTAAGACCCGGGGACTGGACAATGCGCACATGCTCACGCCTGAGTTCCCGTGCATGACGGCAGCCGCAGGAGTGCGCAATCATGTCGATCTCCTTGTTCATGTTCATCGCGTAGTGGGCAACGCGCAGGTACTTTTCCTCCACCACCAGACCGCGCTGCAGCCGATGATTGTGCGTGGTGACACCGGTGGGGCAGGTATTCTCGTGGCAACGCAGGGCCTGGATGCAGCCCAGCGCGAACATGAAGCCGCGCGCAGAGTTGACGAAATCAGCTCCTACGCAAAGTGCCCAGGCAGCGCGTGCGGAAGTCACCAGCTTGCCCGAAGCAATGAGACGGATACGCCCTCTCAAGCCGCTCTCGATCAGCGAATCCACCACCCGGGGCAGGGCTTCGACAAGAGGCAAGGCCATATGGTCCATGAGTGCCTGCGGTGCCGCCCCGGAACCGCCTTCGCCGCCGTCGATAGCCAGAAAGTCCGGGGCATATTCCAGCCCGCGGCGATTCACCGCCTCGCACAGTTCATTGACAAACTGCCACCCGCCGATGGCCGTCTTGACCCCCACAGGTTTGCCGGTGATGTCGCGCACCAGGGCAATCCGGTCCAGCAGTTCATCGACATTGGCAATATCGACATGACGATTCGGACTGATGGAATCGATGTGCGCCGGTATGCCGCGGATATGCGCAATCTGTTCGGTCACCTTGGCCGCAGGCAGCACGCCACCCTTGCCCGGCTTGGCCCCCTGTGACAGCTTGATCTCGAAAGCCTTCACCTGCGGATAGGCCGCAATCTCCCTGGCGCGCTCGCGCGAGAACTGCCCCCGATCATCCCGAATGCCATAGTTTGCAGTGCCGATCTGCATGATGATGTCGCTCTGGCCTTCCAGATGGAACGGCGAAAGGCCGCCCTCCCCGGTATCCATCCAGCAGCCCGCCATGGCTGCGCCCCGCGACAGCGCCCGCACCGCCGGTTCGGATATGGCGCCAAAACTCATGCCGCTAATATTCACAACCGACTTGGCAACGAAGGGTTGCCTGGCGAAGCCTTCGCCTATGGCCAGTGGCGGCGTCGGTAGCCTGTCTTCCTCCAGCACCGGATAGGGCGCGTTGACGAACAGGATCGAGCCTGGTTCTGTGGTGTCACTGGTCGAGCCAAAACCGATCATGCTCGACTCGTCCTTGGCCAGGCGGTACACCCACCCCCGGGTGGCGCGGTTGAAGGGCATCTCCTCCCGGTCATTCATGAAGAAGTATTGCCGGAAGTACTCACCCTGTTTTTCGAGCAGGTAACGCATCCGGCCTATGACCGGATAGTTGCGCAGGACCGTGTGTTTTTTCTGGGTGACGTCCTGGATGAACCAGACAATCAGGGTGGCCAGAATGACGAAGCCGACGATGGTGCCCAGACCGTAGGAAACAATGTCCATCATGCCCGACATGAACGAACCTCCTTGGCAAATCCAGCACAGTTCCAGGCAGGCCTGGCGAAGGGGTCAGCAATGCCGGCCGCTCGGATCATCATAGGCCAATTCATGGAGACACGCTGCGGCCCGGCGCAAACTATCGCACCGCTCTCACGATCACCGAAGCGGTGTCGTCCGCGCTGCCATTGGCAACCTCGTCCGCTGTGGCCATGCGTATGCCGACAACCTTGGCCATGAACTTCAGTGCCATCCCGGACAGCGGATGATTGCCGTCGAGGATCACCTGCCCCTCCGCAATGTCGGTGACGGTGAAGATGCGCCCCTCATCTGCGCTCCCGGCAGGCCCCTCGAAGCGCATGCCGACTTCCAGGGTTTCGGGAAACGCGGTGCGTGGCTGAACGCGCAGCAACTGATCGTCATAGTCGCCAAAAGCCTCTTCCGGCTCCAGCCTGACTTCTATGCTGTCCTTTTCGCGCTTGCCATCCAGTACCGACTCGACGACAGGAAAGATATCCTGATAGCCACCATGCAGGTATTGCACCGGTTCAACCGTGCGCTCAATCAGATTGCCCCAGATATCGGACAGCTCGACATCCAGCGAGACGACGGTGTTGGCGGCGACATTCATGAATGCGAAAGCTCCCGGATGGATACTCGAAAACAACTGGCGACAACGACCGCATGCCCGAGCAGCCCCGAAACGGGATGACAA
>CAIPGJ010000207.1 GCA_903864555.1 uncultured Pseudomonadota bacterium
CGAAGCGCGCGTATTGGCGCTGCCCTGAGCGCCTGTCCAGGGGCCCCCGGGGTCGCGGGACCGGCCCCGTCTTGATGCAGGCGTGTTGCAGGGCCACGCATTCCTCCTGTTGCTGCGGTGGCTGCGATAAAATTTCCCCATTCACACCTTTCCCGATTTTCCTGGCGGTCATCTGCGATGAGCAAAGTACTGGTTCTGGGCGGCAGCGGCTTTATCGGTCGCCATGTCGCGGCGCAACTGGTGGCACAAGGCCACACCGTGGTGGTGCCCACGCGCCAGCGCGAGCGCGCCAAGCATCTCATCACGCTGCCCACGGTAGAGGTGGTCGAGGCCGACATCTTCAATGCACGCAGCCTGGCTGCGCTGATGCAGGGTTGTGATGCGGTGATCAACCTGGTGGGGGCGCTGCAAAGCCGGCCGGGGGATCCCTGGGGGCCGCAATTCGCCCGTGCCCACGTCGAACTGCCGCGCCTGGTGCTGGGGGCCTGCCGCGAAGCCGGCGTGCGCCGCGTGCTGCACATGAGCGCGCTCAAGGCGCGCACCGACGGCCCCAGCGAGTACCTGCGCTCCAAGGGTGATGGCGAGGCCTGGGTGCTGGCACAGATCCAGGACATGGATGTGACGGTGTTTCGCCCTTCGGTGGTGTTCGGCCCGGGTGATCGCTTCCTCAACCTGTTTGCCAGCCTCGCGCGCTACCTGCCGGTATTCTTCCTCGGCTGCGCCGACGCGCGCTTCCAGCCGGTGTATGTCGGCGATGTGGCGGGCGCCATGGTGGCCAGCCTTAATGATCGCGGCAGCTACGGCAAGTCCTATGACCTGTGCGGTCCGAAGGCGTACACCTTGCGCGAACTGGTGGCCTTCTCCGCGCGTGCCAGTGGCCATCCGCGTTTCGTCTTCGGCTTGAGCAAGGGTTTTTCCTATGCCCAGGCCTGGATGATGGAACTGTTGCCGGGCAAGCTGATGTCGCGCGACAACTTCCGCTCCATGCAGGTGGACAACGTCAGCGATGCGTCGCTGCCTTTCGGCCTGGTTCCGGTCGCCATGGATGCAGCGGCCACGGTGTACCTGCGTGGCACCGACCCGCGTTCCCGCTACTCGACTTTCCGCCTCACCGCCGGTCGTTAGCAGGGTGTTGAACAACGATGCCATGGCCGCTATTGATCGATTCATGACGCTCGCCCAAAGGGAAGCGTTTTGCATCAGCGAAGAAAGCGCGGGATCAAGCGGGACCGCATCCCCCTTTTTCAATCCGCTGTTAGTCCCGTCATCGAGCGCCGCGCTGCCTGCCGCTGCGATGTGCTGCCACTTCCGCCATCCAGCCGGGCGCAGCAGCCTCCAGTGAAGATCTATACCGTCGGTGGCGCCGTGCGCGATGAACTGCTCGGCCTGCCCGTGCAGGACCGCGACCATGTCGTGGTTGGCGCCACCCCGGACGCCATGGAGCGCCTCGGCTACCGGCCGGTGGGCAAGGATTTTCCCGTCTTTCTGCATCCGCAGACGCAGGAGGAGTACGCGCTCGCCCGCACCGAGCGCAAGGTGGGGCAGGGCTACAAGGGTTTCACCGTGCATGCCGCGCCGGATGTGACGCTGGAAGAGGACCTGGCGCGGCGCGACCTCACCATCAATGCCATGGCGCGCGATGAAGCCGGCGCATTGATCGATCCCTATGGTGGTGAAAGTGACCTGAAGGCGCGCCTGTTGCGCCATGTCGGCCCGGCCTTCATCGAGGACCCGGTGCGCATCCTGCGTGTGGCGCGCTTTGCCGCGCGCTTCGATTTCACGCTGGCGCCGGAAACCCTGGCGCTGATGCAGGGCATGGTCGCCGGGGGCGAAACCGACGCATTGGTGGCCGAGCGTGTGTGGCAGGAACTCTCCCGCGGCCTGATGGAGGCGGCACCGGTGCGCATGCTGAAGGTGCTAGCCGCCTGTGGCCTGCTGGCGAGGCTGCTGCCGGAACTGGAGCTGTCCTTTTCGGCGTCAGCCGGGACCGTGGTGCCACAGGGTCTGCAGCCGGCGAATGCCACCACCATCCGGATTGCCGCTGCGCTTGACCAGGCAGCCGACGCCGGCCAGCCCCTGGAAGTGCGATTTGCGTTGTTTGCCTTTGCCCTGCGTGAACGCAGCGAGGCTGCGGCGCGCGGACTGTCGCGGCGCCTGCGTGCCTCCAATGAATGCCGTGATGCGCTGCTGCTGGCTGCCCTGCATGGGGAGGCCGCCTGCGCCATGGGCCCGGGCAGCCGGGCCGCCGAGGGGCTGGTGTTGCTGGAAGCCGCGGACGCATTCCGCCGGCCGGAACGCCTGCGCGGCCTGCTCTCGGCCTGTGCGGCACTGACCGGCGCGGGCGCCTCGGGACGTGCAGAAGCCATCCCTTGGATCGAGGCCATACAGGCCGCAGCCGCAGCCGTGGATGCCGGCGCGATTGCCGCTGCCCAGGCCGGCGCCGGCAACCCCGCCCACATCGGCGTGGCCGTGCACGAAGCAAGGCTGGCCGCCATGACTGCCATGCTTGATGTGGCAGGCAGGGCAGCCACCATTCATTCTCCCGCCGGCAACGGCAAGGCCTGAGGAAGCACGCGTGTCCCACCCTGACCATCCAGAACACTCCCCCCGGCGTAAGCACAACGACTGGCTCGACACCCTGATCCGCAACGTCAAGGCGGGCAGCCGCCTCGCGCTGTTCCTGCCCGTGACGCGGGCGCACTTCAGCGTCGGCGTCATCGAGTATGCGCAACTGGCCGTGTTCAGCGTGCTGGTGTGGCTGACCGGCAGCTTCATGCGCGTGGGCGTCGATGCGCAGTTCGTGCCCGCCGCCGGCCTGGCGCTGGTCGGCTACATCCCCATCCTGTTGCTGTTCTGCCTGGTCGCAGCGCGGGTGCTGCGCGACCCCAGCCTGTTCCCGGTGCTGGCGGTCATGCTGGGCGCCACCGACCTGGTGTTCGAGATCGTGGGCTCGCTGATCTACCTCGTCATCGACCGGGATTGGCTGCCGCTGCCGCCCACCGGGCAGTTCGCCGTCTATGTGCTGTATGTGATGTGGGCCATTGCCATCGTGCTGCGTGCGCAAAGGCTGCTCGTGCCCTGGAGTGCCAGTGGCGCCCGGACCGCGGCCGGCCTGCTCGCCGCCATGGTCATGCTGATGGTCTACCTGCCGCGCAGCGAGCCCTGGCAGGTGCCGGCAAGCGAAGAGCCCGAGGCGGTCGACAGCATGCTGCAGGAGGACGTGCTCGCCTATCAGGACGGGCTGCTGCAGCGCGAACTGGACCGACTGGCCGTGCCGCGTGCCGGCGAACCCGACCTCTACTTCATCGGCGCTGCACCCCATGCCGGCCAGCCCACCTTCATGCTGGAACTGGCCACCATCCGCAAGCAACTGGACGAGTCCTTCGACACGGCCGGGCGTTCGATTGCCCTGATCAACCACAGCGCCACGCTCAAGGCGGCGCCCATCGCCACCTCGGCCAACCTGCGCAATGCGCTGGGCCAGGTGGGGGAGATGATCAACCCCGAGGAAGACGTGCTGATGCTGTTCATCACCACGCACGGCAGCCAGGACCACGTACTGTCTTTCGAGCTGCCGCCCTTGAGGCTCAACCCGGTGAACCCCACGGCGCTGGCACGCATGCTGGCTGACAGCGGCGCCAAGTGGAAGATCATCGTGCTGTCGGCCTGCTACTCCGGCGGCTTCATCGAGGCGCTGCGCGACGAGAACTCGCTCATCATCACGGCCTCGGATGCGACCCGCTCCTCCTTCGGTTGCGAGGCCACCAGCGAGTTCACCTGGTTCAGCCGCGCCTTTTTCGACCAGGCGCTGCGCGAAGAGGCGAAGAGCGGCCGCTATTCCTTCCTCGCCGCCTTCGAGCGGGCGAAGCAGCTGGTGGCTGATCAGGAGAAAGCGGCCGGCTTCGAGCCCTCCAATCCGCAGATCCACATCGGCACGGCCATGCGCGAGAAGCTCAAGGCGCTGGAGGCGAGGCTGCAGGAACGCGCCAAGGCCCGCGTGCCGCCGGAAGTGCCGGTGAACGACAGGACGGCGCAGGCACCGCTGCCCTGAGCAGATGCCGCAAGGCGCCTGTTGTCAACGCAGTTTTATAAAGCCGCTACACTCAAATGCTGCCGAGCATCAAGGAGACACCGTGCCCCTCGTAACTGCATACGAAGACGTGCCCAGTCCCCGAGTCGAGCGTCACTTGCCCGATGGTCATCTGAACTGGCGGACCGATTTCATCCAGTGCC
>CAIPGJ010000208.1 GCA_903864555.1 uncultured Pseudomonadota bacterium
GACCTGATCCCGCTGGAGCAATCGGTGCTCGCGCGCGAAGCCACCGGCCTCGGACTCACCATGACCCCGGAAGACGAGGCTCGAGTCAACGAGAAATCCCGGTCGCTCGGCCTGTGGGGACTCGATGTGCCCGAGGAATTCGGCGGCGCCAACCTGCCCCCGGAAACCATGGTCGCCATCCACATCGAACTGTGGAAGACCATCACGCCCTACAAGACCCTGCCCGATGCACCCAACCTGGCCATGCTGCTGATGGCCGCTTCGCCGGAGCAGCGCCAGCGTTATGCCGAACCGCTGGCGCGCGGGGAGAAGAAGTCCTTCATCGCCATCTCCGAGCCGGGCGCCGGCGGTGATCCCTCCTCGATGCAGACCACCGCCACCCGCGTCGGTGACGAATACGTGCTGAACGGCCGCAAGATCTGGGCGAGCCGCGTGCCGGACGCGGACTTCGGCCTGGTGCTGGCCGCCACCAACCGCGACAAGGGCTCCAAGGGCGGCATCTCGGCCTTCATCGTGGACAAGGACTCACCGGGTTTCAACTTCGTGCGCAAGATCCCGATGATCGGCGGGCAATACACCGCGGAACTGTTGTTCGACAACTGCCGCATCCCAGCTGCCAACATCCTCGGTGAGGAAGGTCAGGGCTATGGGCCGATGCAGCAGCGCCTGTCGCTCAGGCGCCTAGAGATCGGCGCCTGGAACCTGGGCTTCACCCACCGCGCCCTCAACATGATGGTGGACCATGTCACGCAGCGGAAGACCTTCGGCGTACTCCTCTCGGACCGCCAGGCGATCCAGTGGTGGATCGCCGATGCCACGACGAAAATACATGCCTGCAAGCTGATGCTCTTCGATGCCGCGCGGCGCATCGGCCAGGGCGAGCGGCTGAAATCGGAGCTGTCCATGATCAAGACCTTTGCCACCGAAATGGCCTGGGAGACCGTGGACCATGCCATGCAGAGTTTTGGCGGCATGGGCATGACCAAGGAGATACCGCTGCAGGCCATGGCCAACCGCATCCGCATGTTCCGCATCCTCGAAGGCCCGTCGGAAGTGCATCGCATGCTGATCGCGCGCAACCGCATCCGCGCCGGCTGGATTGCCTGATCCGGGAGAAGCACCCGCGCCATGTCCTGCTGCCACCATTATTTCTGTTCCCATCCGGGGGGCGACACCGCCTTCGCCGTGGATGTGGCCAGCATCGTCTTCGGCCCCGATGTGCTCGCCGAAGCCGGCGCCCATGCGCGCGCGCTGGGCATGCAGCGCGTGGCCCTCTTTACCGACCGGCGCCTGGCCGCCCTGCCCTATGTCGAGACCGTCGCAACTTCGCTGCGTGCGGCGGGCATGGACGTGGTGGTCTATGACGAGGTCAAGGTGGAACCAACCGAGGTGTCCTTCATGGCGGCGGCACAGTTTGCCCGCGAAGGCCGCTTCGACGGCTACCTGTCGCTGGGTGGCGGCTCGGTGATCGACACCTGCAAGGCCGCCAATCTCTACGCCAGCTGGCCGGCAGACTTCGCCGCCTACGTGAATGCGCCCATCGGCGAAGGTCGCGCCGTGCCCGGGCCCGTCAAGCCGCACATCGCCTGCCCCACCACCTGCGGCACCGGCTCCGAATGCACCGGCATTGCCGTGTTCGATTACCTGTCGCTGCGGGTAAAGACCGGCATCGTGTCGCGCCACCTGAAGCCGGTGCGAGCGCTGATCGACCCGACAACGACTTACTCCCTGCCGCGCAATGTCGTGGCGGCCAGCGGCTTTGATGTGCTCTCGCATGCGCTGGAGTCGTACACCGCGCGCCCCTATACAAAGCGTGCCCGGCCGGATGATCCGGCGCAGCGCCCGGCCAGTCAGGGCGCCAATCCCTGGAGCGACATCGGCTGCGAGGCTGCGCTCAAATTGCTGGGCCGTCACCTGCAGCGCGCCGTGGCCGATGCCAACGACCACGAAGCACGCGACAACATGATGTATGCCGCCACCCTGGCCGGCATCGCCTTCGGCAACGCCGGCTGCCACGTGCCCCACGGCATGTCCTACGCCGTGGCCGGCATGGTGCGCGAGTTCCGCGCCGAGGGCTATCCGCAGGAGGAAGCGCTGGTGCCGCATGGCATGTCGGTGATCGTCAATGCGCCCTCGGTGTTCCGCTTCAATGCCGCGGCCTGCCCGCAACGCCACCTCGACGGCGCCGGCTTTCTCGGCGCCGACACCCGCGGCGCATCGGCAGACGATGCCGGCGAAGTGCTCGCCGCACGCATCATCGAACTCATGCAGTCCACCGGCATCCCCAATGGCATTGCCGGCGTCGGTTACAGCGAGACTGACGTGGAAGACCTCACAGCGGGCGCCTGGGCGCAGCAGCGCCTGATCACCAATGCCGCGCGCACGGTCAGCCGCGATGACCTCGCCGGGCTGTTCCGCAGCGCGCTGCGCTACTGGTAAAGCCCGGGCGGGCAGCACAGCGCCTTCCCACTGAGTACCTAACAATGCGAGGGGACACATCCCCTCGCACTCCCCCGCGTCAGGGCGCCTGACGGCCATTCTGTTAGGCGCTCTAAAATAGCGCATCCCTCCACCCGTGAGACCGCCATGCCCCGCATCCCCTACCAGCCCAAAGACCTGGCACAGCCCGCCGACATCGTCACCGCCATCCGCAAGCGCCGCGGCGGTGAGCTGTCGGAACTGGACCGCATGTTGCTGCACAGCCCGGCCTTTGCGCAGGGATGGAATTCGCATCTGGGCGCGGTGCGCACCGGGCTCACCCTCAACGGCCGGCTGCGCGAACTAGCCATCTGCGCCATCGCCGTGCTGAATGGCGCCCCGTTCGAATGGATGCAGCATGCACCGGTGTACCTGCAGGAAGGCGGCAGCCAGGCCCAGCTCGATGCACTGAAGCGCTTCGGCGGCGCCTTCTGGCAAGAGGATGGCTTCGATGCCACCGACCTCGCCACGCTGCAACTGACCCTGGAGATGACCCGCAGCGTCAAGGTGAATGACAAAACCTTCGCCGCCATCCGCGCGGCGCTGGGCAGCGACCAGATCGTGGTGGAACTGGTGGGCACCATCGCCACCTACAATATGGTGTCGCGCTTCCTCGTGGCCCTCGGTGTCGAGGAAGAACAGTAAGCCGGCACGCTCACTCCTCACCCCTCACCCCTCACCCCTCACTCCTCACTCCTCACTCCTCACCCATCACTCCCAAATGAAACGATCCAGCCTGCGCCCCACCGCCTTCGTGCTCGTAGCCACCAACCACGGCAGCATGCTGGTCAACCGGCATGACTACCGGGTGGACGGGGATAACGCCTACGGTGTTGGTTATGAACTGCTCAACCGTTCCGCTTTCTCCCCTGATGAAGTGGACCTGGGCATCCAGCTGCTAGATTCGCGGCGCAGGCATTTCGGCGATGGCGTGGTGGCCATCGACTGCGGCGCCAACATCGGCACCCACACCATCGAATGGGCGCAGTTCATGCACGGCTGGGGCCAGGTGATTGCCATCGAGGCGCAGGAACGCATCTTCTACGCCCTCGCCGGCAACATCACCCTGAACAACTGCTTCAACGCCCAGGCCATGTGGGTGGCGGTCGGCCGCGAACGCGGCACCATCCGCGTGCCGGTGCCCAACTACTTCGCGCCCTCCAGTTTCGGCAGCCTGGAAATCCGCAAGACCGAGCGCACCGAATTCATCGGCCAGGACATCGACTACTCCGAAGACCGGATGCAGGAAGTGCCGATGATCGCCATCGATGACCTGGCACTCAACCGGCTGGATTTCCTCAAGATCGACATCGAAGGCATGGAGATGGAAGCCCTCGCAGGCGCGCGCAACGCCATCGCAGCGTGGAAGCCCATCCTGATGGTGGAGAAGATCAAGTCGGACGAAGCCGAACTGCAGCGCTTCATCACCGCCCTGGGCTACCAGACCTTCCAGGTCGGTCTGAACCTGCTGGCCGTCCATGCCAGCGATCCGGTGGCCTCGAAGATACAACCGTCCTGAGGCCTTGCTGATCACACATTATTGTGATCAATTCACGGTGATATCCCTTATCACCATTGAGCTAAAAGACAGATTGTAATCAGACAATCCGGGCCTGCCTGCGCATCGGCCAGGTCAGCGCCAGTGCCAGGAGCAGGCCCGCCAGCGTCTGCAGGGCAGCCATTGCGGGCATCGCAGGCGGCTGGAAACCCGGCACCATGGCGATCAGGCTGGCCATCGTCAGACCCGCCGTCAGCCCCACGCCCACGGCACACCAGACGTGCCGGATGCAGATCAGGGCGATGAAGCAGCACTTCAGCGTGATGAGAAAGAGCAGCATCGGGGAAACATTGGAAACGCTTCGGTCCCTGCCTGACTGCGGCAGACGGCATTGTGTGGAATGAGCGCGCTCACTTCAGGTAATTGTTCTTCACCTTGATGTAGTGGTCGGCCGAGTAGCGCAGGCCGATGATTTCTTCCGGCGTGAGCTTTCGCACTGCCTTCACCGGAC
>CAIPGJ010000209.1 GCA_903864555.1 uncultured Pseudomonadota bacterium
AATTCATCCACCAGCTGCGCGTGGCGGTGCGCCGGCTGCGTTGTGTCATGGCGCTGTTCGGATCCCTGATGGATGGTGAGCTGGCCGCGGCGGTGGCGAAAGATCTGGCCTGGCTTGCCGATGCCATGGGAGAGGCGCGCAACTGGGATGTCTTCATGGACGAAACCCTGACTGCGCTGCGCGCGATGGTGGTGGATGATGCCGGACTGGAATGGCTGGCCGCGCAAGCCGCGTTGCAGCGGCAGGGCCACCGGCAGCTCGCACGTGAGGCGCTGTCGTCGCTGCGCTACCAGCAGCTCCTGCTCAGACTGGGCGCGTGGCTCGCTGATCCGGCATGGAACCCCGAGGCCATGACAGACACGGTGGTGCCGGTGCGTCTGGCTGCTGCGGAGCGGCTGCAGCAGGGGCATCAGCAGTTGAAGCGGCGCGGTCGCAGCTTTGCCAGGCTGGATGTGGAGCAACGCCATGGGCTGCGCATCGCCGCCAAGCGGCTGCGTTACGCCGCCGAATTCTTTGCCAGCCTCTACCCGGGCAAGCGCGTCGATCGATACATCCGGTCCCTGGACGAGCTGCAGGACGTGCTGGGCGAGATGAACGATGGTGCCACCACGGCCCGGTTGATCCAGCAGCTGGCGGGCACTTCCCGCAGCGCCGTTCGCCAGCGGGCCTGCGGTCTGGTGATGGGCTGGCTGCTGGGTCGGGTGAACACGCAGATGGGCAACGCCGACAAGGCCTGGGGGCGATACGCCGAGTGCCGGCGCTTCTGGGACCGGCCGGAGCAGGCGCCGAAAGACTGAGGCCTTCTGGCAGGGTGGCCGGTGGGGGCGGGCAGCCTCTTCCCGCTGGGCATCGGCCATGAGGTGGTGGCCCGGGTCATTGAAACAAACTGTCCATCCCCCCCCCCAGACGCTGGCCGGTCAGCCACGCGGCACGATGAGGCGGCGCGTCACCAGGCTGAGCGTGGTGCACAGGCAGATGATGGCCGCCAACGGCACGGCACTTTGCGGTTCCAGCAGGCCGATGGCGATGCTGGGCACCGCCCCCATGGTGAACTGCAGCGTGCCCAGCACCCCCGAGGCAAAGCCGGCGCGCGCCGGATGCCGGGTGAGGGCGCTGGCCGAGGTGTTGGGCAGCACGAACCCCTGGGTGAACACGCAGATGAACATGGGGATCCACATCGCGGCCAGTCCCCCGCCATTGAGGGCGAACAGCAACAGCAGCGTGCCGGCTGCGGCGGCCAGCGAGCCGCTGCGTGTCATGACGCCATCCAGGCCGTAGCGTGGCAGCATTACCCGGTTCAGCTGCGAGCCGGCTACCAGACCGATGGCATTGGCGGCAAAGATCCAGCCATAGGCCTGCGGCGTAAAGCCGAGCATTTCGATAAAGACGAACGGCGAGCCGGCCAGATAGGCGAAGATGGCGGCCTGGGAGAAGCCGCCGGCCAGGGCGTTACCCATGAAAATGCGGTCAGTGAACAGCAGCCTCAGCTGCAGGCTCCAGGGCTCGCGGTTGGGAATCTGTGCAGTGCCGGGCTTGCGGGTTTCCGGAAAGGCACGCCATATCGTGAGCGCGCAGATGGTGCCGTAGATGCCGAGGAAGACAAAGATGCCGCGCCAGCCGAAGCCGGCCAGCACCCAGCTGCCCAGCAGCGGCGCAATGACGGGGGCCACGCCCATCACCAGCAGCAGTGCTGAAAACACCCGGGCGCCCTCCACCGGCGTGAACAGGTCGCGGATGATGGCGCGGATGATCACCATGTTGGCGCAGCCGCCGATGGCCTGCAGCAGACGCGCCCCGATCAGCACATTGATGCTGGTGGCGAGGGCGCACACCACGGTGGCCGCGGTGAACAGGCACACGCCGATCAGCATGGGGCGCCGGCGTCCCATGCGATCGGACAGCGCGCCCCAGGGAATCTGTCCCAGCGCCAGGCCGAGGAAATAGGCCGCCAGGGTCAGTTGCACCTGCGCGGGATGGGCGTCGAAATCCTGTTGCAGCGCCGGCAGGCTGGGCAGGTACATGTTGATGGCAAAGGGACCGATCGCCATGAGGCCGCCAAAGGTCAACATGAAATGCCGGTTTTGCTGCACGCAGGCCTGTGTCGGATGGATGAGGGGGGCGAGTCGGTAAGCGAGCGCTGGTTGCGGCCGCCCCAATAGCGGGGGTGGGTGCAACTTCCTGCGCAGGCACGGGATTTTACGCGGGTCGGCTGCCTCCCCAGGCGAAACGCCGGAACGGACTGCGGGCGACCCGTGGTGCATCGGCCATGAGCCATTCGGGAGGGGGGGGCAGCGTCAAAGGGGCAAGGGGATGCAGCGGTTTGCCGACACAGCATGGGATGGGCCTTGCAATTCGCCGGGTTGCCCCCATTTACTACTCACCTTTCTTCGGGAGTCGCCATGCGCAAGCTGCTTTTGGTTTTGATGGCCGTCGCCACGATTGCCCTGGCTGGTTGCGGCTACAAC
>CAIPGJ010000210.1 GCA_903864555.1 uncultured Pseudomonadota bacterium
CACCGTCACCGAAGTCAAGGGATTTGGACGGCAAAAAGGCCACACGGAACTTTACCGCGGCGCGGAGTATGTAGTCGATTTCCTGCCCAAGGTGAAGATCGAGGCAGCCAGCAAGAGCGAAATGCTCGATCAGGTCAGCGAAGCGATCGAGAAGTCAGCCAATACCGGCAAGATCGGCGACGGCAAGATTTTCGTCTTCGAACTCGAACAAGCCATACGCATTCGCACCGGTGAAACCGGCGCGGAAGCGTTGTAAGGGAGACCGTAATGAGAAAGTTGATTGCACTGCTTGCCATCCTGGGCGCGACGGCCTTCGCCGCACCCTCTTGGGCACAGGACAAGCCGGCAGCAGAGGCCCCCGCGGCCACGGCACCAGCGGCCGCACCCGCGGCAGCCGAAGCCGCACCTGCAGCTGCGCCTGCCCCGAAGATCGACAAGGGCGACACCGCGTTCATGTATGTGGCTACCGTTCTGGTCATCCTGATGACCATTCCGGGCCTGGCCCTGTTCTATGGAGGCCTGGTCAGGACGAAGAACATGTTGTCCATCCTGATGCAGGTGTTTGCCACCTTCTCGCTGCTTGCCGTGCTGTGGGTGGTCTACGGCTACAGCGTGGCATTCACCGAGGGCAACGCCTTCTTCGGCGGCCTGTCGAAGATGTTCCTGTCCGGTGTCACCATCGAAAGCCCGGCGGCGACCTTCAGCAAGGGGACCTACATCTACGAACTCAGCTTCGTGGTGTTCCAGATGACCTTCGCGGCCATCACCCCGGCACTGATCATCGGCGCCTTCGCAGAGCGGATCAAGTTCTCCGCGGTGCTGCTGTTCATGGTGCTCTGGTTCACCTTCTCCTACCTGCCCATGGCGCACATGGTCTGGTACTGGGATGGCCCCGACGCCTACGGTGATGCCAAGGCGGCGGAAGTGGCAGCCTCACACGCAGGCTTCCTGTTCCAGAAGGGCGCCCTCGACTTCGCCGGCGGCACGGTGGTTCACATCAATGCCGGTATCGCCGGCCTCGTGGGTGCCTACATGCTGGGCAAGCGCGTGGGCTACGGCAAGGAAGCCATGACCCCGCACAGCGTGACCATGACCATGATCGGCGCCGCCCTGCTATGGGTAGGTTGGTTCGGCTTCAACGTCGGCTCCAATCTGGAAGCCACGGGAACCGCCGCGCTCGCCTTCATCAACACCTTCGTGGCAGCCGCCGCGGCAGCCATGGCCTGGATGTTCCTGGAGTGGATGCTCAAGGGCAAGCCGAGCATGGTGGGGATCGCCTCCGGTGCCGTTGCAGGCCTCGTGGCCATCACGCCAGCCTGCGGTTTCGTCGGCCCGATAGGGGCAATTGCACTGGGAATCATCGCAGGTGCAGTCTGTCTCTGGGGTGTGAATGGCCTGAAGAAGATGCTCGGTGCGGACGACTCGCTCGACGTGTTCGGCGTGCATGGCCTGGGCGGGATACTCGGTGCCCTGGGAACGGCAGTGTTTGCCTCGCCCTCACTGGGTGGCACCGGGGTGTTCGACTACGTGGCCAACAAAGTGGGTGAATACGACATGATGGCCCAGCTGACCAGCCAGTTCTGGGCAGTCGGCACCGCGGTTGTCTGGTCGGGAATCGTAGCCTTCATCGCCTTCAAGATCGTCGACCTGATCATCGGTCTGCGGGTCACC
>CAIPGJ010000211.1 GCA_903864555.1 uncultured Pseudomonadota bacterium
CCACCGGTGTCGGTGTCACCAGGGTGTACCCGGCATTGCGAACCTGGCGCGGGCGGTTGTCGGCCAGCGGATCGCCCGGCAGTGCCTGCACGAAACCGTTCTCCCAGCTGTCGATGCTGGCAAGCTCGCGTGCAATTTGTCCGGGGGTGATCTGGTTCACTGCGATGTCTCCGAAGATGGCCTGGGCATTATCCCTGCCTGAGGGGGATTGCGCTGCTGTCGTCCGATGCGGTGCCGGTGACGACCGTCGATGGCGCGGACGGCTGCGCCTGTACTGCCGGGCGGGCCTCGGCAGCGGGCGCCGCCAGGTTGCGCGAGCGCCAGGCCAGCAACAAGGTCAGCGCGCCGGCCAGGCAAACGCCCCAGAACACCCAGTGCAGCCCGCCTGCCAGCCCCTCGCGCAACACTGCCAGCACCGCCGGGTCGGCAGCCGTTCGGGCCGGGCCTGACGCGGCAGGCAGTCCGCCCAGCAGTTGCTGCAGGTCATCCACGCCCAGCCGCCCGGCCCAGCCTTCGCGCTCCAGATGGCGCTGCACCATGACATTGAGCAGGCCGCCGAACAGGGCTGAGCCCACCGCGTTGCCCAGCATGCGCATCAGCATGTTCGAGGCGGTGGCCGCACCGCGCTGGGTCCAGGGCACACTGGACTGTATGGTGATCATGAAGGTGATGCTGATGGTGCCCATCCCGGCACCCAGCAGCACCGCGCCCAGGGTGAGCAGCGTCACCCCGGTGCTGAACTGCACCGCCAGCGCAATCACCAGGCTGCCGAAAAACACGGCCACGCCACCGATGCGCGCCAGGCGGCGGGCGCCCACCCGCACCAGCAACCGGCCTGCCACCACCGTAGCGATGGGCCAGCCGATCGACATGGCCGACAGCGCAAAGCCGGCGCGGATGGCCGAGGCGCCCAGCACCCCCTGGGCAAAGGTCGGCACGAAGGTCACGACCCCGGCAATCACCACGCCCGAGAGCAGCGTGGTGGCATTGGCCACAGCGATGAGCGGCGTTCGCCACAGCTCGAAATTCACCACCGGCTCCGCAGCGCGGCGCTCCTGGCGCACGAACAACACCGCGCAGACCACGAACACCAGCCCGAGCACCACCAGGCCCGCTGGCCCTAGGTCGCCGGCGTGGGTAAGGCACAGCATGAGCGAGGACAGCCCGCCCAGCAACAGCACCGCGCCGGGGTAATCGACCTGCACGCGCCGGTGTGACACATCCTCGTGCAGGCAGGTGGCAATGATGAAGACGGCGACGATGCCGAAGGGCACATTCACCCAGAACACCCAGGACCAGTCGACGTACTGCACGATGAGCGCCCCGGCCAGCGGGCCGACGATGGCCGACACGCCCCAGACGCTGGCCACATAGCCCTGAACACGGCCGCGCTCCTCGATGGGATAGAGGTCGCCGATGAGCGTCATCGCCAGGGGCACCACGGCACCGCCGCCAATGCCCTGTATTAGCCGGAACACCACCAGCGAGGGCATGGACCAGGCGATGCCGCACAGCACCGAGCCGGCGATGAACATGGCCAGCCCGAACAGCAGGACGCGCTTGCGCCCGAACAGATCGGAGAGCTTGCCGTACACCGGCACCGTCACCACCTGCATCAACAGGTAGGAGGAAAACACCCAGCTGTACAGCGACATGTCGCCCAGGCGTGCCACGATGGTCGGCATGGAGGTGGCCACGATGGTCGCCTCGATGGCGCCCATGAACATGGACATGATGACGGCGCCCAGCACCAGCGGCCGCCGCGTTTGCTTGCTGATCATGACAGACAGGACTTTCGTGATACCCGTCACTGCGGCTGGCAAACCCCTGGCGGGGTCCGGCTCGCTGCATGCGACTCGAGGAAGACATTCTAAGTCGCCCGAATGAAATGACCGTCAGCCTCTCTGAATCGGGGCAGCATGAGACACGCATCCGCTCGCGCAGGGGCTCACTCTGTCAGTCCGACACCCCGGGCAATGCCAGTCAGTGGCCTGAAAGCTTGTGCGTGTATCTTGACGTCCTGCCGTAGTCGCGGGCGCTGCAGGGCCTGTCGGGGCAACCCGGCGAGTCAGGTGGAATGCGCGGAAACG
>CAIPGJ010000212.1 GCA_903864555.1 uncultured Pseudomonadota bacterium
CTGGGCATCGTGATGGGCATCTACTTCGCCTCGCAGGGCCTGGGGCCGGTGATCTTCGCCCCGGTATTCCGCTGGCTGCTGGAGACGCAGGGCTGGCAACACGCCTTCCTTCTGATCGGCTCGCTGCTGGGCTGCGTGCTCGGATTCTTTGCCCTGTTCATCTACAACAGCCCCTCGGACAAGGGCCTGCAGGCCTACGGCATCGAGGACGCCCCCAAGGTGCAAGAGACAGCGGCAGAGGCAGCCGCCCCGCCGGTGCGCCTGCGCGACATCCTGAAGATGCCCATTGTCTGGAAACTGTTCGGCATCCACCATATCGGCTGCGTCGCCCACGCCATCATCCTGGCGCACATCGTGTCCATGGCCACCTTCAAGGGCATCCCCGGCGTGGAGGCGGCAGGCGTGCTGGCCACCATCGCCGCCGCCTCGGTGGTCAGCCGCTTTGCCTTCTCCATCCTGGCCGACAAGCTGGGCGGGCGCACCACGCTGACCTTGTCGCTGCTGGGGCAGAGCCTGCCGGTGATCATCCTGTTCTTCGCGCAGGACCCCTGGGTGTTCTACCTGTTCGCAGTGGTCTTCGGCCTGTGCTACGGCGGCGAGATGGTGGGCTTTCCCATCATCAACAAGCAACTGTTCGGACCCAAGGCGCCACTCGGATCCATCTACTCCTTCGAGATGGTGGGTGCCGGCACCGGCATGGCCCTGGGCGGCTGGCTGGGCGGCGGCCTGTTCGACATGTCCGGCGCCTACACCTGGTCACTCACCGCTTCATTGATTGTCGGCCTGATGGGGCTGCCACTGGCATTGACCCTGCCGCGGCACCGGAAACCCGCCACCTGAGGTCGGCGGCCCGCCGGCCTCAACGCTGCGGCTGGCCGGCATAGCGCATGGCATGAAACTGCCAGGGGTCGCCTGGCGCATGCGCCTCCGGTTTCCAGTCGGTGTAGTGCCCGCCCAGCGTGCCCAGATAAGACGCCTGGTATTGCAGGCACTGCGCGAAATCCAGTTCTTCGGCCTCCACCAGGCCTGCGCGCGGATGGTCGACCGCCCAGGCCAGTGCCGCCATTACCGCGGAGGAAACCTGCAGGCTGGTGGCATTCTGGTGCGGGGCAAGCCGGCGTGCTTCCTCGATCGACAAGCGCGAGCCATACCAGTAGGCATTCTTCGCATGGCCGTAGAGCAGCACGCCCAGCTCGTCGCTGCCGCCGTCAATTTCGTGCTCGGCCAGCACGCGGGTTTCTGTCGGCCAGCGGCAGTCGTTGTCAAAGAACTCGTTGAGCGAGGCCACCGTCATGTCGGTGGGCCGGTAGGCATAGAGGCAGGTGGGGCGCCAGGCAAGGCGCCCACCTTCGTGCAGGGTGAAGTAATCGGCAATCGAGATGGCCTCGTTGTGGCTGATGATGTAGCCATCGTGCTGGCCATGGGTCGGGGTCCAGGTGCGGATGCGCTGGGTGCCGCTGGGCGCTTCGAGGTAGATCGCGGCGCGCGAACCCGCGGCATGTTCGCGCCCGTCCGGCGGCAGCGCCACTTCGTGCGTGCCCCAGCCCAGTTCAACCGGCTGCACCGCTTCGGCGAGCAGCCCCTGCACCGACCAAGTATTGAGGAAGGTGCCGGGCGGGCGTGGCGCCGCGGCCCTTTGCGTGTCGCGCTCGGCGACATGGATGCCCTTCACCCCCAGCCGCATCATCAGCCGGGCCCAGCCCTCACGCGTCCCGGGCGGCGTAATGGCACCCGTGGTGTCACGGGCGATGTCGAGCAGCGCCTGCTTCACCAGCCAGGACACCATGCCCGGATTGGCCCCGCAGCAGGAGATGGCCGTGGGCCCGCCTGCGCATTGCGGCTTGAGCGCCAGCAGCGATTCACGCAGCGCGTAATTGGACTTCTCGCCCAGGGAAAGACTGTCGTTGAAGTAGTAACCCGGCCAGGGCTCGGTGCAGGTATCGATGTACATCGCGCCCAGGGACTGAGCCAGGACAATCAGCGCCTCGGTACTGACATCGATGGAGACATTGATGATGAGACCGGGCGGCTGCCCCTCGAGCAGGCCGGCAAGCACGTCGCGGTGGTTCTCCTGCGTCAGCGCCACCTGCAGGAAGCGCGCGCCGTAGCGTTCTGCCACGGCCTGGTTGCCAGCCTGTGGATCGATGACCGTGACGGGAGACTGCAGACTGCGAAAATGGCGCCGCATCAGTGGCAGCAGCGCCGTGCCTATGGATCCTAAACCGATGATGACGATGGGCCCCGACCATGAAATCTGAAAGTCCGGAAGCGGTTTATTCAAGTTCGGGGGACTTTCGGTCGGGTCGTATTGCAGCGGACTGCTGACAGCCTTCGATTATCGGTCATATGTGACAGAAGAATCGACTATTGCGACAATTCGCGGCCTCTCAAGGCGCCATGGCGCAGTCGTCATCCGTTTCGAGCATAATCGGTCAGGACCGCATCGGTATTGGTATGGGCAGCCGGCATGAGACCGGCATCGGCCCGTCCACAGAAGGAGTGAAATGAATCCACGACACACTGTCACCCTGACCATGAGCCTGGCAGGCGCCGCGCTCATGGCCACGTCTTCCCTGGTCTCCGCCCAGGAGTTCCCCACAAAAACGCTGCGCATCGTCACCGCCACTGCGGCGGGGGGATCGAGCGATATCCTCGCGCGGCTGTTTGCCGGAAAGCTCACGGAAATCTACAAACCGCATACGGTGATCGTGGAGAACCGCGCCAGCGCAACTGGGGTGCTGGCGGGCGAGATGGTGGCCAATGCCGCGCCGGATGGTCACACGCTGCTGCTGGCCTACCACCAGCACACCATCAATGCGGCACTGGGCGTGCCGATGCCCTATCACCCGGTGAACAACTTCACCGCCATCACCCAGCTCGCTGCGGCAGGACTGCTGCTGGTGACCCACCCGTCTGCGCCACCCAGAACGCTGCAGGAGTTCGTCGACTGGACGCGCAAGAACCCCGGCCTGAGCTTTGGATCGGCGGGCATCGGCAGCGGCGGACATCTCGCCGGCGAGCTCTTCAAACTGATGGCTGGCACCAAGGCCGAACACATTCCCTACAAGGGCACCGGCCAGGCGCTGTCGGACCTGATGGGCAATCAGTACAACTACAACTTCAGCGGTCTGCAGGCGGCCATTCGCCTTGCGCGTGACGGCAAACTGCGTGCCCTGGCGGTGACCAATCCCAAGCGCGTGGATTTCCTTGCCGACATCCCGGCAGTTTCAGAGGCAATCCCCGGTTTCGACGTGGTAGGCTGGCTCGGCATCATCGGCCCTGCCAGGATGCCGGACAGTGTTGTGCGGCGCCTGCATGGCGACATCAACAAGGTGCTCGCCAGTCCGGACGTGCAAAAAAACATTCTCAACGACGGGTCACTTCCCACTGGCAGCACACCGGACGAGTTCCGTGCCTTCCTGCAATCCGATCTCGCCAAATGGACGAAGGTCGTCAAGGAAAGCGGAATGAAGGTGCAATGAGTTTAAGAGCGCCTGACAGAGTTGCCGTCAGGCGCCCTGACTCAGGGGAGCGCGAGGGGATGTGTCCCCTCGCATTGTTAGGCACTCTAAAGGAGCAGACATGATCCATACGAGAAGCGGCGAGGAAGTACTGGCCGGGCGCTACGTCAAGAAGGGTGCCGAAACCGGCAAGCTGCACTGGTTGTCGGACATCATGGGGCCCAGACACTCCCACGACCACGCGCCCGGACCGCAGGCACTGATGTCGGAACTGGAACCCGGCGAGGTCATCCATCCCCACTTCCACGGGACCGCGCAGTTCCAGCTTTTCCCCGCGGGCACTGGAACCATAGGCCGCAAGAACGACCCGATCCAGCCACTCATGGTGCAGTTCAAGGATCACCACACCGCCTATGGGCCCCTGGTGTCCGGGCCCAACGGCATGACCTTCCTGTCGCTGCGCGTGTACACCGGCAACTCCCGGCCTGTCTATCTCACCGAGCCTGACTACCGGGATCTGCTGAAGCCCAGCAAGCGTCGCAACTGGTTGTCACCGCGCCTGGAACTGTCCTCGCCTTCCTTTCTGGAACATCGAAAGGAAGCGGCCTGGGAGTCGCTGTGGGACCCGGCCACCATCGATGATGAAATGAACGCCCGCATGCTGCGGCTTGGCGGCCGACAAACTGTCGTCGGCCCTGATCCGAAACGGGCCGCAGGCTACTACGTGTTTGTGGTGAATGGCAGCATGGTGATTGATGGCAGGGATCTGGGCGCATGGTCCATGAGCGTGGTTGAGCCCACCGAAGATGAATTCGAGATCACCGCCGGTGAGCAAGGGTTGGAGGCATTGGTGCTGGAGTTTCCGAGAAGTTACGAGTAAAAGTCGGCACACCTCCACCCGCACCCATCACCATGGACGCCTACCGCGACAAAGCCCTCAAGCTCTACCCCTGGATCTGCGGCCGCTGTGCCCGCGAGTTTCCCTACTCGCGCCTGAAGGAACTGACCGTCCACCACCGCGACGGCAACCATGACAACAACCCCATGGATGGCAGCAACTGGGAGTTGCTGTGCATCTACTGCCACGAGAACGAGCACGCGCGCATGCTCGATGGTGCGGCGGGCGGTGGCGGTGAGAAACCGGCACAGCCCGGCAAGCACAATCCCTTTGCCGAACTGGCGGAGAAGCTGAAGCAGAAACGCGGCGGCAGCTAGCGGAGTGCCGGGCCCTCAGCTTCCGGCCAAACCATGTTTCGGAAAAGCCGTTGTCTGAATTCGGCACAGACTGGTGGCATCGGAAGTGGCTGCGATGAGCTTAATTCCCGTATGGGCGTCATGGTGAACGCTAGACTGCAGGACCGACAGCACCCAACCCGCGCATGGCACCCTCCACCCTAAACAACCATAGTGATTCCATTACGGAACCTTGCACAGGGACGCCCCCTTGGCCACCACACTGACTCTCAAGAACATCCCCGACGAGGTGTATGCGCGCCTCAAGGCGGCAGCCAAGGCACACCGCCGCAGCCTGAACAGCGAGGCCATTGTCTGCCTCGAAGCGGCACTGCTGCCGGAGCGGCTGTCCATCACGGAGCGGCACGACCGTGCCCGTGCGCTGCGCGCCGAACTGCCACGCGCGAAGTACGCCGTCGGCGACATCGATGAGCTCAAGCGCGAGGGACGCCAGTGATCGTGGCTAACCGTCCTTGGCTCAATCCGGCTTGGCCCCCGACTCCTTGACCACCACACTCCACTTGGCAATCTCTCGCTTCAGGAAGGCATCCATCTCGGCCGGCGTGGAACCCACCGGCTCGATGGCGACCGCCGTGAGTTTTTCCCGCACCTCAGGCATGACCAGCGCCCTGGCAGCGTCAGCCTGCACGCGATTGACGATGGAGCGTGCAGTCCGCGCCGGGGCGAACATGGCATA
>CAIPGJ010000213.1 GCA_903864555.1 uncultured Pseudomonadota bacterium
GATCTACAAGGGGGGTAACACTGCAGCCCTGACGGACTCCCGTGTCCCCGGCCATCGGCGAATCACCAAAAAAACAGCCCGCCGAAGCGGGCCTTTTTTCATGAGGCCGGGATCAATCAGCCCGCCTTGATACCCAGGCGCTTGATCAGGTCGCCCCACTTCTTGCGCTCGCTGGCCAGCCAGGCCTTGAGTTCCTCGGGCGTGCCGCCATCGAGGTTGATGCCGCGATCGAACATCTGCTTCTTGTAGACCGGGTCGGCCAGCACCTTGTTGATGTCGCGGTTCAGGGTAGCCACGATGCCGGCTGGCGTTCCGGCAGGCGCCATGATGGTGTAGCCGAGCACCGAGTCATAGCCCTTGATGGTTTCGTTGATCGCCGGCATGTCCGGCAATGCCGCTTCACGCTTGAGGCCGGTGACGCCGATGCCACGCACCTTGCCCGTCTTGATCTGGCCCATGGCGGGGAACACCGAGTCGAACTGCAACTGGATGGTGTTGGCCATCAGCGCCGCAGCAGCCGGTGCGCCGCCCTTGAAGGGCACGTGCACCAGGTTCACGCCAGCCAGGGCGCCGAACAGTTCCGCGCTCAGGTGCTGGGTGGTGCCGATGCCACCCGAGCCGAAGTGGATGGTGGCCGGCTTTTCCCTGGCCACGCGGATCAGGTCGGCTGCATTGTTGATGCCGGAGCTGACATTGACCAGCCCCATCAGCGCGGTTTCACCCAGCTTCACCACGGGCAGGAAATCAGCCTCGGGATCGTAGATCAGCTTGTCGTAGAGGGCCGGATTGATGGTCAGGATGGGATGCGTGGCAAAGAAGATGGTGTGGCCATCGGGCTTGGATCGCGCCACGTTGCTGGCCGCCAGGCCGCCGCCAGCGCCGCCGATGTTCTCGGGGATGAGCGACTGCTTCCACAGCTTGCCCAGTTCATTGGCCAGCGCCCGCGCATGCAGGTCGCTGCCACCGCCCGGCTCGAACGGAATGACGATACGCACGGCGCGCGAGGGAAATTGCTGGGCCCAGGTGGCTGTCGCCATCGCGGCCAGCGCCAGGGCGCATACCGCCTGCGTGCAGCGGTTAACCAAAGTCTGTTGCTTCATTGCTTGCCACTCCTTCAGAATTGATGTGCCCCCCGGAAACGAGCAGGGGCCACGAATGCCGCCGTACTGTCCCGCATCGGAGCGGGCACTTGCCGCCTCGCCCGGCGCCGCCACACCTGCAGCCGGCACCGCTTTATCAGGGTGCCCGATTCTACATAAAGCGTGAGGGGGATCAGCGTTTTCGCGGTGGATTTATTACACCTCCCGGTGCCCCCGGAAATTGGCGCGGAAACCACACGAAACCAGCACGACTCTGCACAAAACCTCACACATTCAGCCGGTTCGAGTATGCTTGCGCCCGCCCCGCTCATACACGGTGGGACAGGGAGAGGGGACAGGCGAAACCGGCTCACGTCCCCGGAGTGCAGAACAGGCTGGATGACGGGAAGGGTCATGCAAGAC
>CAIPGJ010000214.1 GCA_903864555.1 uncultured Pseudomonadota bacterium
GGTGGCCGTAGTGCCCATCTTCGTGGTGTGGTTTGGCTCGGGCACGGTGCCTGCCATCCTCACCGCCATGGTGATCTGCATCTTCCCGGTGGTGGTCAATGTGGCCACGGGCCTGGCCACCACGGAGCCAGAACTGGAGGATGTGCTGAAGGTGCTGGGCGCCAGCAAGTGGGATGTGTTGTGGAACGTCGGCCTGCCGCGCGCACTGCCGTATTTCTTCGCCTCACTGAAGATCGCCATCACCCTGGCTTTCGTCGGCTCGGTGCTGTCCGAGACGGTGGCGGCCAACAAGGGCATCGGCAATGTCATGATGATCGCCAGCGGCAATTTCGATGTGACCCTGGTGTTCGCCGGGCTGTTCATCCTGGCGCTGCTTGGCGTGTCGCTTTATGCGATATCTTCCTTCATCGACGCGCGCATGACCGGCTGGACGCAGAGAAAGAGCGACATGGCCATGGGGTAGGGGGGCGCGTGAGGAGTGAGGCGTGAAGAGTGAGGGGGAGGCGGTTGCAGGGCCTGCCCGGGATGACAGGAATAGGGCATGAAAAATTCATGAAAGCGATTGCGGTATTTTGTGGTTCGAATTTCGGGATTTCACCGGTGTATCGGGAGGCTGCAGCGGCTTTGGGCCGCGAAATCGCCGCGCGCGGCTTGACGCTGGTCTATGGCGGCACCACCAAGGGACTGATGGGCGTGGTGGCAGATGCCGCGCTGGCCGATGGCGGCAGCGTGGTCGGGGTGATCAACCGCCGCCTGCACGAGCGGGGCCACATGCATCAGGGCCTCACGCGCCATGAAGTGGCCGCCAACATGCGCGAGCGCAAGGCGCGCATGGGCGAACTGGCCGATGCCTTCGTCGCGCTGCCCGGTGGCCTGGGCACCCTGGAGGAATTGCTGGAGGCAGCCACCCTGACGCAACTGGGTGACCACATAAAGCCCTGCGCCGCGCTGGATGTGGGCGGCTTCTACCAGCCGCTGCGCGCCATGCTGGACATGGCAGTGGGGCAGGGCTTCATGAAGGCCGAGCACCGCGACATGATCATCATGCAATCGCAACCCGGAGCACTGCTCGATGCGCTGGCCGCCTGGCAGGCGCCCACCGTGGACAAATGGATAGGACAGCCCGGCTCATGAACGCCCCAGTCAATGCGACGACACGCATCCGCATCACCGCCGGCGGCCTGAATTTCATCGGCGAGACACACCCGGATGCGCCGCTCACGGTGGCCGCCTTCCTCAAGCTCTTGCCCTATCGCCAGAAGCTCATCCACGTGCGCTGGAGCGGCGAGGCGGTGTGGGTGCCGCTGGGGGACTGGAAGCTGGGCGTGGACTTCGAGAACCACACCAGCCATCCCGCCCCGGGCGACCTGCTGTTCTACCCGGGCGGCTATAGCGAAACCGAATTCATCCTCGCCTACGGGGCCTGCAGTTTCTCCAGCAAGATGGGGCAACTGGCCGGCAACCATTTCCTCACCATCACCGAAGGACGCGAGCAGTTGCGTGAACTCGGCCGCCGGGTGCTGTGGGAAGGCGCGCAGGACGTGCTGTTCGAGCGGGTGTAGTGGCCGGCTGCGTCAATTCGGGCAGGCCGCGGCTGTTAACCCCCTTGTCAAAAGGGGCCGACTTGGCCGTCAGGCCGAGCGGGGGGATTTTGGCCAACGGGCTCATCTCATTGCCTCTGCCTGCAAGGCAACCATCATGATCAGGACTCACAGCAAGGAACGCTAAAGGCACGCACATCCGCTCGTCTGGTGAAAATTCCCCCCGCTCGTTCGCTGCGCTCACGAGTCTGAAGATCATCTAGCCGGCCTCCCACCGCGGTGAGGCGGTGGGGTTAAAGTGAGTTTGCGAACGTGCGATAACCACTGGAGGCCGGACATGAAATATAGCGGAATTGACCTGCATTCGAACAACAGTGTGGTGACGGTGACTGATGAGGCAGATCGGGTTGTGGCGGAGAAACGGCTGCCCA
>CAIPGJ010000215.1 GCA_903864555.1 uncultured Pseudomonadota bacterium
GGCACAGGCAACCCGCTGGGGTGCGGCCTTGATGAAGCCCATGATGAAGGGACCGCCGATGCACTGGCCATAGAGGTGGCATTTGTCGATGCCCAGGTGGTCGAGCACGGCGATATGGTCGGCCGTGTAGCTGTGCCAGCCATCGGCCGCGGTCACCGGCGCACGCGACTTGCCCAGCGGGGCGTTGCGCTGGTCCATGGTGATGACGCGGTATTCGGATGACCACTCGGCGACCGGGTTGATCGGTGCCGATGGGTCATTCCAGATGTCCACGGTGGACAGCAAGCCCTGCGGCGCAAAGGTCAGTATCGGAAACCCCTTGCCGTGTTCTTCGTAATAAATGCTCGCGCCGTTGTGCTGGAAACTGGGCATGCTGATTCCTCCTTGTGGCTGTGGTTGCCGTCTGCCTTCGCCCCTGTGCTGCCTGCGGGGCAGGTAGAGCGGGCGATTGCCTGGCGGGGGCCAATATTAATGCGGATTGCCGCGGTCGGTGTCCACCGCTGGCCGTCGGGAGTGCCGCCGGCTCATTGGCCGCCGCTGGGGGGGGCCTTCACCGTCACCCTGACCTTGCGCATGAGCATGCCGGATCCGCCGAGCAGCGCCGCGTTGAACAGGAACACCGCCACATTGCCGAACACCGCGCCCACGCTGCCGAAGATCATGGGCACTACCAGGTAGGATCCGTGGCGCACGGTCTTCTGCAGGCCGATGGCCTCGGCCACGCGGCCTGGCGGGCTGAGGGCATACAGCAACGACAGGGTCATGGGCGTGGCGCAGCCCACGCCCAGGCCCAATGCGAAGGCCAGTGCGGCGAGGACCAGTTCGTGGGTGAACACCGGGATGGCCGCGTAGGTGACCGCCGCGAGGAACACCGCGCCGGTAAGGATCTTCAGCTCCGGGATGCGCGTCACCATCCAGGGGATGATGGCGCGCACGCAGAAGGCTGCGCCGTACATGGTGCCCAGGATGGTGCCAATGGCCGATGCCGACAGGCCGATGGAATGGCCATACACCGGCATGTAGAACTGGAACAGGTCCTGGGCCGAACCGATGATGCCGGCGCACAGGATGATGTTGCGCAGCGACTTCATGCGCCACAGGTCGGCGATCCTGCCGCCCGCTTCGGACTTGCCGCCCTGCTGCGCGGCAACGGCAGGCAACAGGCCGGGACGCCAGGCGAGGATGAGCAGCGGCATCGCCACCAGTGCCGCCAGCGCAGGGAAGACCCGTGCATGGCCGACGCTGTCGATGAGGTAGCCGGTGATGATGGGGCCGACCATGTTGGCGATGGACCAGCCCAGGGTGATGGCGGTGTAGTTGGCGGCGCGCCGCTGCGGCCCACCGATGCCGCCGATGAGGGCCTCCAGCGGAATGCTGAAGATCTGGTGCGCCAGGCCGAGCACGAAGGCGACGAAGCCCAGCAGATACAGATTGCCGAAGGCGGCCGGCAGCAGCAGCATCACCGCCATGGCCACGGTCCCGACGATCACCGGCACGCGCGGGGGCGTACGGTCGGCATAGCGGCCGATCACAATGGAGAGCGTGGTGGCGCACAGCGCGTAGAGGGCGACGATGGCCCCCACGGCGAACTGGCTGGCGCCCAGCTCCAGCGCATAAAGCGAGACAGCCACTCGGCTGCCGCCATAGCCGGCCTGGCTGAACATGCAGATCAGCACCACCCAGTACAGGGTGGCCCGGGGTGACAGGGGCTGGCGCTCGCCTCGGGTTGATGTCATCCCCTGCGCCGCCGGCCTCAGGCCTGTACCAGACGCATTTCCGGAACGGCCGGATAAACCACGCCCGCAGCCCGCAGGCGCTCGACAATGGTGCGGTTGATCTCGGCGCCGGCCGGGCCGTAGTCGGGCACTTTCACCCAGGGCTTCACGGCGATGACAATGGAGGCATCGGCCAGCGTGCTCACGCCGATGAGGGCTTCGGGCTCTTTCAGCACGCGCGGGTTGGCCCTCACCACTTCATCGATTTCAGCCAGTGCGATCTCCAGGTCGCGCGCGTGCGTCAGGCCCACACGCAAGTCGAGCTGCCGGATCTGGCCGTAGTTATGCAGGATCTCGCCGACGATCTTGCGGTTGGGCACGATGACCAGCGAGGTGTCGGCATGGCTGAGCGTGGTGGAGAAAAGTTCGATCGCCTCGACGCGCCCCTCGACGCCGACCATCGACACGTACTCACCCACGCGAAAGGGCCGGGTGAAGATGATGGTGAGACCGGCGGCGAGATTGCCGAGCACGCCTTGCATGGCCAGCGCAATGCCCGCGCCAGCCACACCCAGTCCGGCAATCAGCGGCAACAAATCAACCCCGAGGTTCTGCAAGGCCATGATGAGGAACAGGCCCATGACCACCAGCCGGACCAGTCGCACCAGCAGCAAGCGTACCGGCGGTTCCAGATGCAGCTTGCCCAGCCAGCGGCCGAAAACGCCTCCCACCCAACGAGCAGCGTAGAAACCGGCCACCATGATGAGGATGGCGACCACCGCTTTCGGGCCGAATTTGAAGGCCATGTCGATAAATGTGATCTGAACCTTTTCGAGTGCTTCCAGGTTGTTCATGAGCCCTCCCGAGGCTGATAAATGATTTGCTGCGGTGCGATGAGGCGTGATTTACGCATGTGGCAGGTGATTTTCAGCCTATATTAAGGAAATCCCCGAGTCAAAACAGTGTAAGCGCATGCTGAGCCTTCGATGAATGCATGCATCCGGCAGGCAGATTGCAGGGCCGTTCCGCCCACACCCGGCTCCCCCTTGGCTCACGCGCCGCACACAGACGACGGAACTTGTATACACTGGGCATGCAACACAGAACTCCCAGGGCTGGTTTGGTGGGGTCAAAGCCCATCCCTCTGTCCACGTTGGCCAGTCCCCAGGAGTGCGACATTAACGTTTATAGATTGGATCAGGCAGATGGCTACTGGCACCGTAAAGTGGTTCAACGATGCAAAGGGATTCGGATTCATTACCCCCGATGAGGGTGGTGAAGATCTGTTCGCACACTTCTCCGCCATTCAGGCTGGAGGCTTCAAGTCACTCAAGGAAGGCCAGAAAGTGTCTTACGAAGCAGTCAAGGGACCGAAGGGAATGCAGGCTTCAAACATCAAGCCGCTTTGACCAGGCCCTGATAGCAGCACATCCAAAGCCCGGATCAACCCGGGCTTTTTTATTCCCGCAGGGAATTGGAGCAAGCGCGTGAACATCGAGAAATTCAGAACCATGATTGCGGACGAGGGCCGGACCAAGCCCGAGTTGAAGCAGATCCTGGAGAACGTTGCCAAGCGCAGCCCGGACCTGGCCGCCGAGGTCAAGCTAGTGCTGGACAAGCGTTTCCCCACCTGGGCACGGCCGGTGGCCAAGCGGGTGAAGAAGAAGGTCCCTTACGAAATGGACTGAGGCGCAAGGCGCCCCGTCCGGCTGAGTGCAAAACCTGAAGCGCCTGTACACAGGCGCCGCCTGCAGAACCACCAGGGCTTCCTCCGTTACTCCTGTGCCATCGAGGGGAACATCGCGACACATGGCAACGCCGGGGCATGCAAACACTGCCCGGGCAGCGCCCGCCAAGACTGAATCTTCGGCATACACAAGGAATTTCCATGTCGTTCATCGACACACTGCGGGCCCACTTCGGCGATTACAAGTGCCAGGGCCTGGGCATCAGCGAGCCGGGCGAGTTCCAGCATCGCGGCAAGATCCTCAAGAAGCACCACATTCTGCCGCGCGAGCATGCGCAGCTGAATATCCTCGAACCCTATCGCGCGGCCTTCTTCTCATCCGAATATTCGAAGTTCGAACTGCACCGCTACTTCCACCACCTGAATTCGTCGCAGGCGCTGTGCATCAACCTGTTCTACCCGCTGATCGCGGAGAACCGGTTGGGTGCGCTGCTCAAAGGCATCGACATCGAGACCGGCGAAGGCTGGATCGCTGCCTTCGAGGAGCCCTCGTCCGTCGAGACGGCACGCCACCCCACCAACTTCGACCTGCACCTTCACCACGCCGATGTCGGTGATATCTATTTCGAGCTGAAGTACACCGAACTGGAATACGGCAAGGCGCCGGTGGATGCGGAACACCAGAAAAAGTTCAGGTCGGTGTGGCTGCCCATGATCCAGGCATCCACCTGCCTCACCCCTCGCTGCCAGGAAGAAACGGTGTTCCTGGAAAATTACCAGTTGCTCAGGCTCTTTTCCCACCTCTCGGAAACCACCCACGTGGTGCTGGTGCTGCCGGCGGCCAATCGTGACATTGCCATCGCGGCACGCAAGGCCTGCGACATGCTGCTCACCGAGGAAGGCCGCAGCCGCGTCAGCATCGTCTACCTGGAAGACCTGGTGGGTGACCTCGCACGCGAATGCGCAGGCAGCCCGCTCAGCGACTATTACGATCAGTTCAAGTCGAAATACCTGCCGGGGATGAAGTAGGCTCGACCGGAGCGTTGAGGACATTGCCGTCAGCAGTCGCTGAAAAC
>CAIPGJ010000216.1 GCA_903864555.1 uncultured Pseudomonadota bacterium
CGACCTGCATGTCATCGGCAAGAGCGTGGACAAATCCATGAAGATCGCCGGCACCGAAGGCGATCCAACGCTCGTGCGCCAGGCAGAGGCGGTGCGCAATCACCGCACCGCCGAGGAGGCCAACATCACCACCTTTGGCGCTTCGGACAGGGTCAAGGCCCAGGAGCGCGCAAAGTTCCTTGAAAAATCCCGGCAAGCATTGGGTGATGCCTACCAGAAGGCGGGCGAGAAATCGGCCGAGCGCACCAAGGACCTGAAAAAGCAGATCGCCGATGCCGAGGCCCGCAACGACAAGGCGACTGCCAACGATGCCCGCGAAGCCCTGATGGCTCACCGCCTGTCCAACGAGGTGGCGCTGAACACCATGGCCGAGCATGATCCACGCACAGTGGGCGCACTCATCGGCCGCGACCCGACTGCCGCGCCCAGCAAGGTCAGCCGTTACTGGCTGCGCGACGCGTTCGACCAGGAACGCGAGGACAACGAACGCAACCGCGACATCACGGCCAAGCCACCCAACCTGGCCGGACTGGCGGTACGCAGCAAGACCGCCTCCGGCACGCTGGCGGAAAAACTGAAGGCGCTACCCCCGGGCTCGCCCGAAGCCCAGCATCTGAACAAGGTGAAGGTCGCACTGGACCGCGCCGCAGTCGATCCGGTGCGCGGTGTCACCGAAGTGCGCCTGCTCACCGGGCATGAACTGCCGCAGGTGCTGAAGCAGGTGGGCCGCTGATGTCGCTGGACAAGGGGAGACGACCATGACACCAAGAGGCTGGATCGAATCGTTCAGGCGCCTGTCGCTGGTCGTGGGAGTCGCAGCCGGCTCGGCGCTGACCTTCATGACCGGCTTTGCACCCTATGTCACGGTGCAGATGCCCAGGGTGACCCCGGACGCAGAAGCCCCGACCGCCCGTGCTGCGCCAGTCGACGCCGAAACGACGGCACCGCTGATCGCACCGGGCACACGGCGTGAGCGTGAACGCGAGCGCGAGTCGGCAGCGCGCCTCGGCGTGCCCGGCCCGGCCTGGCAAACCCTGTTCGCCCAGGCGCAGGCGAGCTTCTCGGCCAACCTGCCGGTGGCTGGTTGGGAACACCGCATTCCCGCCCGCGAACTGGCCGAGGCGCTGCGGGAAAATCCACGCCGCGCCGCCTTCACCGAAAAAGATCGGCAGGAGGAAGCCGAACGCGTGGCGCGGCTGAAGTCGCAGTACCACATGGATGTCAGCTTCACCGGCAGCTTCCGCAGGCTTTACTTCCAGGCCGCCGAAGCACCTTTCGCAACGATCGCCGCCACGCTCGGCGCCCATCGCAGGACCATCCTGACCTGCAGTGACTGTCCGGGTGCGCATCCCCTGCAGGTGGAGTGGCATCCTGCGCCGAAGATCAGCGGCTTTTTCGATGTCATCACCGTGCCGCAGGCCTTCGCCTTTCCCCACCGGCCCATGGCATGGTGGCCGCCCCTGCTGGCGCTGGCGATCTACCTGCTGCTGCCTTGGGGACGGGTGCCCGCAGACACCCTCGCCTACGCACGCTGGCGTGTGATGCTGGGTGATGTCGTCGGCCTGCTGCTGTTTGGCGTGATGGTGTTCCTGCCCTTCGGCATCATCGGCGGCACACTCGAGGCGCTGCTTGGCTACCCCTGGCTGGTGGCATTGTTCTGGCTGCTCGCCGCGCTGGGGCTGGTGGCACTGGCCTGGAATGCCTGGGCCGCGTCCTACCGGCTGCAGATCGGCAAGGACAGCCTGCGCATCGCCACCGCCACCGGGGTGCGTGAACTCGCCATGGCTGATCTGATCGCCGTCGACCCGATGATCCTGCGGCCACCGAAGTGGCTGATCATGCTGTCGTGGATGGCGGTCTTTCTGGGCGGCAACCGCATCCAGCGCCTGGGACAGACCGGCCGCGCCATGCTGCTCTCGGCCAGTGGCGTCAATGGTCTGCGCCTGCGCCATCGCGACGGCAGTAATGCTTATCTCTGGTACAGCGACCAGCTCGGCCAAACCAGCATGCCGCACTACCAAACCCTGGAACAGGGCCTGAAGTCGGCCGGTCTGGACTGGAGCACGACGAAGCCGGAAATCCTGCGAGCGATCTTCCCTCCCTCGCATTGAGGCAGAAGCTGTCTGGCCCACTCCGGTCGGTTACACTGCGGCACCCGACCGGAGCCGCCGCCAGCAGAGCGGGGCCAGGCTGGACCCATCTTGAGGGAGGAGCACCCGCATGTACGATCTCGTCATTCGCAATGGCACCGTCGTGGACGGTTCAGGCCTGCCGCGCTACCGCGCCGACGTGGCCATCTCGGGCGATCGCATCGCCGCCATCGGCCGCATCCATGAAAAAGGCCGCGAGGAAATTGACGCCACCGGCCAGGTGGTCTCGCCCGGCTTCATCGACGGCCACACCCACATGGACGCCCAGGTGTTCTGGGACCCCCTCGGCAGCTGCGCCTGCTGGCATGGCATCACCTCGGTGGTCATGGGCAACTGCGGCTTCACCCTGGCACCTGGCTCCGAGGCGCAGCGTGCGCTCATCCTGAAGAACATCATCGACGC
>CAIPGJ010000217.1 GCA_903864555.1 uncultured Pseudomonadota bacterium
CACTGCCGCCACGCAGGATGCAGCACCACGCGGGCCCGCCAGCCTGCTGCGCGGGCTGCGCGTGCTGGATCTGTCCTGGGTGTGGTCAGGGCCCATGGTCACCTCCGTCCTCGCAGACCTGGGTGCCGAGGTGCTCAAGATCGAGCATCCCTCCAAGCTGGACTCGGTGCGCCAGCGCGGCCGTCCCCAGAAGAATGGTGTCGAGCTGCAGGGGCCGTCCACCGAACTCAATCCCTGGTTCAACCAGCTCAACCACGGCAAGCGCAGCGTGGTGCTGGACATGAAGTCAGCGCAGGACCAGGCCACCCTGCGCAAGCTCGCCGAAAGCTGCGACGTGGTGGTGGAGAACATGCGGCCAGGCGCGCTGGCAAAGTCCGGCCTGGGATACGCGCTACTCTCCGCCGCCAATCCATCCATCGTCATGTTGTCCATGTCCATGGCCGGGCAGTCGGGCCCGCTCAGCCAGATGAAGGGCTACGCCGGCATCATGTCGGCCATGGCGGGCCTGGAGTCCCTTGTCGGCTATGACCTGCCTGACGGGTCGAAGTCGTTGTCAGGCATGACCAAGACCGCGCTGGGTGATCCCAATGCCGCCATGCATGCCATCACCATGCTGATGGCAGCCCTGCACCGCAGAAAAAGAACCGGACGTGGTTTGTGGATAGACCTTGCGCAGACCGATGCCATCCTCGCCATCCTGGGCGGCCCGGTGATCGAGAGCCAGCTCTATGGCAAACCCGGTGTCATGGGCAACCGCCATCCCCTGTATGCACCGCATGGCCAGTATCCCTGCACCGGTAACGATGAGTGGGTGGCCATCGCCGTGCATACCGATGCCCAGTGGCAGGCCTTCTGTGGCCTCGCGGCGCTGCCGGCAGCGCGGGCGGGTCTGGATGCGCCGGCGCGGGCTGCCCGCTGGCGCGATATCGACCAGACTGTGGCGGCGTGGTCCGCGCAGCACAGCCGTGAGCAGGTGTTGGCTGCGCTGCTGCCGCTGGGCGTGGCCGTGGCTCCGGTCACCTCCTACGAGGAGCTGATGGCCTCGCCCTGGAAGCACGAACGCCAGCTCACGCAGGTGGTGAACCACCCCTGGCTGGGCGAGCAGGAGATCTTTGTGCCGCCCTGGCGTTTCGGTGGTCACCTGCCCGGGGTCAATGCACCGGCGCCTCTGCTTGGAGCCGATACCGAGGCCGTACTGAGTTCGCTGTTTGCCAATGCCGTTGTTCCAAACTAACAAAGGAGAGAGAACCATGTTTGACCGCCGCAGCTTGCTGGTTGCCGGCCTGTTGTGTCTGGCCGGCGTGAATGCGTCTGTGCTGGCGCAGGCGTATCCGCAGAAAACCGTGCGCATCGTCGTCCCTTACGTGCCGGGCGGTCCCACCGACCTCTACGCGCGCATCATTGCGAAGAACCTGAGTGATACCTTCAAGCAGCAGTTCATCGTCGACAACAAACCGGGTGCAGCCACCATCGTCGGGGCGCAGGCGGCGGCCCAGTCGCCGCGTGATGGCTACACGCTGCTCTTTTCCGTGGCGGGCACCGTGGCGGCCAATCCGCATCTGTACAAGGAGCTGCCCTACAAGCCCGATGACTTCACGCCCATTTCGCTGGTGGGCACCAGCCGCTACACGCTGACCATCGACGCCAATCTTCCGGCGCGCAACGTCAAGGAGTTTGTCGATTACGTGAAGGCGCGTCCCGGCCAGGTGGCCATGGCCACGCTGGGCTCGGGTTCCGGTGGTTTCTTTGCCTCCAAGACCTTCGAGCAGGTCTACGGCCTGAACATGATTGAAACCACCTACAAGGGCACGGCCGATGCGCTGCGCGAGCTGATGGCCGGGCGGGTGGCACTCTATCCGGACGGCATTTCCGGCGTGCTCGGCCTGCACAAGGCCGGCAAGGTGCGCATCATCGCCGTCACCAGTGCTACGCGCTCGCCCGACCTGCCCGACGTGCTGACCATGGTGGAACTGGGCTTTCCCGACTTCATCGTCACCAACTGGTTCGCGCTGTTCGGCCTCACCGGCACACCGCCTGACATCATCAACCGGCTGAACGCGGCCACGGTGAAGGTCGTCGCGGGTGAGGAATTCAGGTCGCGACTGCTCGCCAACGGCATCGATCCGGAAAGCAGCACGCCGGCCGAGCTGGGCGCACTGATCAAGCGTACCTCGGACATCTCGAAAAAGATGATCACGGCGCTGAAGATTCCGCCGCAATAGGCTGCATCACTGCGAACCAGGGGCGGGACTGGGGTCCCGTCCTTTTCGGCCGTGAACGGATCAATCCGCCGTCGCCCCGCTGGCCTTCACCACGGACTCGTACTTCGCCAGTTCGGCGCGCATGAAGTCGGCAAACTGTTGCGGGGTGGTGGGCACGGGCTCGGCCATCAGAGTGGCAAAACGTGACTTGGCCTCGGCCGAATTGAGCGCGGCCACGAAGGCCTGGTTCAGGCGCGTGATGACCGGCGCCGGTGTCGCCGCCGGGGCGACCAGGCCCCACCAGGTGTCCACTTCGAAGCCCTTCAGGGTTTCGGCCATGGCGGGTATGTTCGGCAGGGCTGCCGAGCGCTTTGCCGTGGTGACGGCGAGGGCGCGCAGCTTGCCGGCATTGATGTTGGTCGCCGCGGTGGCGAGGTTGTCGAAATTGAAATGCACCTGGCCGCCCAGCAGCGCCAGTTGTGCCGGTGCGCCGCCGTTGTAGGGGATGTGCACGGCGTAGATGCCGGCGGCCTTCTTGAACATTTCACCGGCGAGGTGGCCGCCGCTGCCGTTGCCGCCGGAGCCGTAATCCAGTTTCGCGGGGTTGGCGCGCGCAAAGCGGATCAGGTCGGCCACGCTGTTGATGCCATGCTGCTGCGCTGTCTCGACGTTCATCACCAGCACATTGGGCACGCGCACCATCTGGGTGATGGCGGCAAAGTCCTTCGCCGCATCGAAGGGCATCTTGGCGTACAGCCAGGGGTTGATGGCATGCGTGGCGACTG
>CAIPGJ010000218.1 GCA_903864555.1 uncultured Pseudomonadota bacterium
CCTGTGAAGGCGGCGTGCAGTCGGCTGCGGTGCTGATCGAATCGCGCAGCGATGCCCAGGCCGCCGAGCGGAATGTCGAGCAGAACAGTGCAGGCAGCTCACAGGCCGACAAGCGTAATGCCGAGCAAACCAGTGCCGGCAATGCACCCGCCGGCGCAGCGGCGCCAGCCATCGCCACGACCCCACCGCCCGTGGCTGGCGCATCCCCCGCAAATGCCGCGCGCGCCGCAGCCACCCCGTCGCTGCCGGTCACCTCGCAGGCATCGCAGACGATCGCGCCCGCCCCTGCCGCCACGCGCCGCGATGAAGCACCCGCGCCCGCCACAAGCCAGCGGGCGCAGGCCGCGCCAGCCGCCGATCGGCCGCCGCCGGTATTCCGCCCGACCCCGGTGGGCTCCGGTCCACTGCCTCGCCCGCTGCAAAAGGCGAAAGTGCTGCCGCCGTTCAAGGGCTTCGAGACTGACAACGTCGAGGCCCAGACCCGGCTGAAAGACAGCCGCCAGCCCTGGGGGGCCACCACGCCCGCCGGCGGTGCCCCTCCCACCGCCCTGGATGCTGCCAAACTCTCAGAACATCAGGGCTCGGTGCGCCATGCCATGTCACGCATGCTGACCCTGCACGGTGACCTCACGCCCCAGGAGAAAAAAGACTTCGGCGCCATGTGGGCGCCCTACTTCGACCATCCGACCACCGAATCACTGGCCCACTTCAAGCAGTTGAATCCCCTGCTCGACCAGTACACCGCTGCAGCGGCTCAGGCAGAGGCGATTGCGCCTTCCTATCGTGAAGGTCTGGAGCTGCTCGCCATGGCCGCAGCCTCCGGCAGCGACCAGGCCACCGCCGCAGCGCTGGACGCCGTGGCCGCCCAGGCCACGGTGATGAAGGAAAGCCAGCAACTCATGGCGGAAACCCTGGCGCAGATCCGCAAGCTGGGCAATCCGCCCAGCCCGGTCAAGGCCAAGGCCCAGGCGCGCAGGCAGCACGCCAGCGCGGTGCGGCGCATCTCCCAGCCGCAGTACTCCGATGCCGACGGGCAGTGGGTGCTGATCGCGCGGCGCACGGTGCCGATCAAGGCTTCGCGCGCCCCCTTCGGCGCCATCACGCAGATCGCCAACATCAAGACCGCCCGCACCGCCTTCGATTCCAACGCTCTCGTGGACGGCCCCGGCGCTGACGCGGTCTGCACCTGGAACGCCACCGAGGAAAGCATGGGCATCGATCCCGCGGAGGAGGCAAAACGCCAGCGTGCACTGGAGGTACAGGCCGAGGAGGATCGCCGCGCCTCAAGGATCCGGTTGTGCCGTCCCGGCGCCGATCCAGACTCCGAGGAATGCTCAGGACCTGCCACACCCATGCGACTGAAATCGGAGATGACCAGCTATTCGGTCATCGCCCGCAGCCTTGCTCCGCCCTTTGGCCGTCCCGACTGGGCCGATGCCCGGGTGTTCCTTAACTACGGCATCGCCGCCTCGGCGGTTGCCTCCATCGCCAAAGCGCTGGGCGAAAAGCCCCCGGAACCCGACCCGGCAGTTGTCCTGAGAAATGTTTATGGTGACCCCCTGGATCTGCGTGCTTCGGTTCAGGTGTCACAAAAACCGGTGCGCGCTGAGGCAGACCCTGCGGTCCTCGGCCTCACTTACCGCTTCCTGCCCAAGGAAGCCTCTGCCGAGGAACTCAGCGGCTGGGTCAGCTCCGGGAACTTTCCAGGTGGCGATTACACGCAGGCTGCCGGGAGCTGGCGCTTCGGCTACCTGAGAACTTCGCCGGGGGCCGGCACCACCGACCGCGAGCGCAAGGCGACGCTGTCCATCGATCAGACCAAGCACCTGTTCCCGCCGCCGCCGGTCTATTCTCGCGGCCGGGCGGGTGAGATCGGCATCGGCGACAAGCAGGTCACCGCCAAACCCGGAGAATTGCGGCCCCTGGGTCGCAGCTATATGCTCGATCCGCGCTGGGACCTGGTGGTCTGGGTCGATCTGGGTCTCACGGGACGTTCGACGAGTAACAACGCCGTCCAGAGTTGCGCCCGCATGACTTATCGCTACCGCTGGGTGGCGGGTGGCGAACCGATGCCGGCCAATGCCGCCTTGCGCCGCGATACGGCCAACCTGGCCGCTGCCCAGGCCGCCCAACAGGCCGCCGACCTGCCGGAAATTCCGGACGACCCCGAAGCACGCAAGGAAGCCATCAGCCTGCATGAGTCTCTGGCACAGCAGCGCGATGCCGATGCCCTCAAGTGGGAAGCCGAAGCCAAAGCCGAGAAAGACCCGATCCAGAAGGCCAAGCTGCTGGAAGAAGCCGCCTGGCGCCACGACATGGCCCAGGCCGAGCGCGACATCGCCGAAAGCCTGCGCACCGGCACCATCGTGCACACGCGCACCGAATGGCAGGACCGCCAGCAGCAAAAGCTGATCAGCAAGATCAAGGAAGAACTGACCCAGTTCGACCAGGACAGCCACAACATCTCGATGCTGCCCAAGCTGGGCAATCTGGTGCAGGGCGCCGATGGCGTGCGCCTGCGCGAGCAGTTGCAGAAGCAGATCCAGGAGGCCCTCAAGTCACCCGACCGCGGCAAGCGCCTGCAGCAGATGGTGGAACAGATGCGCAAGGTGGTGACCACCCAGCGCGAAGCCGATGCAGCTGTGGA
>CAIPGJ010000219.1 GCA_903864555.1 uncultured Pseudomonadota bacterium
AACAACAAGATCAAAGTCATAAAACGAATGGCCTACGGATTCCGCGATGACGATTACTTCTTCCTCAAAATACGCGCAGCCTTCCCCGGAAATTGACGAAGAACCTTTGACAAGGGGGTCAACCGCGCCGCAGCCACGTCTACACGGAAATTGACGAAGAACCTTTGAACAAGGGGGTGACCCCGCGCCGCAGCCTGGTCTCCGCGGCATTCGGCGAAGCCTCTTTGCCCAGAGGTCCAGTGGCCCTCAGGCGAATTCCAGCGGATATTCCTCCATCGCTGCAATCTGCTCCTTTAGCTCCAGAATCCTGTCCTGCCAGTAGCGCTCGGTGTTGAACCACGGGAAGGCGGCGGGGAAGGCCGGGTCGCCCCAGCGGCGGGCGATCCAGGCGGAGTAGTGCAGCAGGCGCAGGGTGCGCAGGGCTTCGACCAGGTGCAGTTCGCGCCGGTCGAAGTCGCAGAAGTCGCGATAGCCCTTCATCACACTGGTGAGCTGGCTTTGCATTGATTCTCTATCCCCGGAGAGCATCATCCACAAGTCCTGGATGGCCGGGCCGCTGCGGGCATCGTCGAAATCGACGAAGTGCGGCCCGTCATCCGTCCACAGGATGTTGCCGCCGTGGCAGTCACCATGCAGGCGCAGCGTGGCGACCTGCCCGGCGCGCTCGTAACAGTAAGCGACGCCTTCCAGTGCCTGGTTGGCCGCGCTTTGCCAGGAGGCGAGCAGGTCGGGCGAGATGAAGCCGGATTTCAGCAGCCAGTCGCGCGGCTCGCGGCCGAAGCTGCTGGCGTCCAGCGCCGGGCGTTTCTGGAAGCGTGAGGCGGCGCCGGTGGCATGGATGCGGGCGATGAAGCGGCCGGTCCATTCCAGGGTCTCGGGGTTCTCCAGTTCCGGCGCGCGTCCGCCACGGCGCGGGAACACGGCAAAGCGGAAGTCACCGTGCACGTGCAGGCTGCGCTCGTTGATGACCAGCGGCGCCACCACCGGGATCTCGCGCGCTGCCAGTTCGGCGACGAACTGATGTTCTTCCTCGATCTGCGCATCGCTCCAGCGCGAAGGCCGGTAGAACTTGGCGACCACTGGATTGCCTTCTTCCAGCCACACCTGGTAGACGCGGTTCTCGAAACTGTTCAGCCCCAGCAGCCGGCCGTCACCGCGCAGGCCGACGCTGTCCAGCGCGTCCAGCACCAGGTCCGGGGTCAGCGTGGCATAGGGCGTGGGGCTCAGGCCGCCGGGCAGGCGGTCCCCGTTACCGTGGTCCCGTGCAGGGGAGGCGGCTGGCTTGCCGCGCTTGTTGGGGCCGGGACGGTGGGATTTGCGTGTCATGCCGGCATTGTAAAGGGCGCTGTCTGCCGCGCCGGACGCCGGGTGCCGGCAAGCCTATAATTCCGCCCACTTCACCCACATTCCGGTACCGCCATGCCCCTCAGCAATTATCTCGATACCCGGCCCGTTGTCGGCGAAAAGGTCTTCCTGCACGACTCAGCCCAGGTGATCGGCGATGTCGTCATCGGCGAAGACTGTTCCATCTGGTTCAATGCCGTGATCCGCGGCGACGTCAACCATATCCACATCGGCCGCGGCAGCAATGTGCAGGACCTGGCCATGTGCCACGTCGCGCACAAGACCGCGGACAAGCCCGAAGGCTCGCCGCTCATCATCGGGGATTACGTCACGGTGGGTCATTCGGTGGTGCTGCACGGCTGCCGCATCGGCAACGAGGTGCTGGTGGGCATGCAGAGCCTGATCATGGACGATGCGGTGATCGGCGACCAGGTGATGATCGGTGCCGGCAGCCTGGTGCCCCCGGGCAAGGTGCTCGAGTCAGGCGTGCTCTATGTCGGCCGTCCGGTGAAGGCAGTGCGAAAGCTCACGCCGGAAGAAATCATCGGCCTGCGCTACTCGGCCGACCACTACATCAAGGTAAAGAACAACTACCTGAAGTGAGCGCGCTCATTCCACACAATGCCGTCTGCCGCAGTCTGGCAGGGCCTGGAGCGTTTCCCCGATGCTGCTCTTTCTCATCACGCTGAAGTGCTGCTTCATCGCCCTGATCTGCATCCGACGTGTCGGGTGTGCCGTGGGCGTGGGACTGACGGCGGGTCTGACGATGGCCAGCCTGATCGCCATGGCGCCAGGCTTCGAGTCAGCAACGACACCCGCAATGGCTGCCTTGCAGGCGTTGGCAGGCCTGCTTCTGGCGCTGACGCTGACCTGGCCGATGCGCAGGAAGGCCCGGATTGTCTGATTACAATCTGTCTTTTAGCTCAATGGTGATAAGGGATATCACCGTGAATTGATCACAATAATGTGTGATCAGCAAGGCCTCAGG
>CAIPGJ010000220.1 GCA_903864555.1 uncultured Pseudomonadota bacterium
ATCACCGAATCCTCCGAACGGCTCTGGATGATGCGGCCCTCGTGCTCGGGGATGGAGCAGAAGGTGCAGCCGCCGAAGCAGCCGCGCATGATGTTCACGGACAACCGGATCATCTCCCAGGCGGGGATCTTGGTGGCGCCGTGGTGGCCGCCCTGCGGGTCGGCATAGGCCGGGTGGGGCGAGCGCGCATAGGGCAGGTCGAAGACATGGTCCATCTCCGCGGTGGTGAGCGGGATGGGCGGCGGGTTGATCCACACGTCGCGCGCGGTCGCCCCTTCGCCGTGCGCCTGCACCAGCGCGCGCGCGTTGCCCGGGTTGGTCTCCAGGTGTAGCACGCGGTTGGCGTGGGCGTAGAGCACTGCATCGCTTTTTACCTGCTCGTAGGCGGGCAGGCGGATCACCGTGTGCTCCCGGGGCAGCGCCCTGGGCTTGCTGGCCAGGCGCGGGTTGGGCACGAATCGCAGCGGCTGGACATCGGATGCGACGCTGGCCATGCCGGCTGTGCTGGCAGCAGCGGAGGCATCTTCCTGAACGCAGGCCGCGCCCTGCTGTTTCGCCGTCTCCGCGATCATCTGGTAGGGGCTGACGTGGGCGTCGACGCGTCCGGGTTCGTCCACGCTGGTGGAATCGATTTCGAACCAGCCCTCGGGCGTGCTGTGGCGCACGAAGGCAGTGCCGCGGATGTCGGTTATCTCCGCCATCGGTTCGCGTGCAGCCAGGCGGTGGGCCACCTCGACGATGGCGCGCTCGGCATTGCCGTAGAGCAGCAGGTCGCATTTGGCGTCCACCACGATGGAGCGGCGCACCTTGTCCGACCAGTAGTCGTAATGCGCGATGCGCCGCAGCGAGCCCTCGATGCCGCCCAGCACGACGGGCACGTCCTTGTACGCCTCCCGGCAGCGCTGGGAGTAGACGATGGCGGCGCGGTCCGGCCGCCGGCCGCTCACATCGCCTGGCGTGTAGGCGTCATCGGAGCGGATGCGCCGGTCCGCGGTGTAGCGGTTGATCATCGAATCCATGTTGCCGGCGGTCACGCCGAAGAACAGATTCGGCTTTCCCAGCACCTTGAGCGGATCGGCGCTCTGCCAGTCCGGCTGCGCGATGATGCCCACGCGAAAGCCCTGCGCCTCCAGCACCCGGCCGATCACCGCCATGCCGAAGCTGGGATGGTCCACATAGGCGTCGCCGGTGACGATGATGATGTCGCAGCTGTCCCAGCCCAGTGCGTCCATCTCCGCCCGGCTCATCGGCAGGAAAGGCGCCGAGCCGAAGCGAGCCGCCCAGTACTTGCGGTAGCTGGTCAGCGGTTTGGCGTCGCGCGCAAACAGCGAAACGTCCAGCGTTGGTGATTTGGGTTTGGCACTCATCGGAGCGGGACAGGCTATGCGGCAGGTGCCTGCATCAAAAAGGACTCCCATTTTAAGCCCAGCCCGCTCGCTTCATGCACATTCGCGCAGAGGGGAATACCCCCATAAAGCGTGCGGGGATACGGGGCGCCGAATCGATCTTGTCAATCCAGCTTGATCCCCCGCTTGCGGATGAGGTCGGTCCACTTGGTGATTTCGGCCTTCACCGCAACCTGTAACTGCTGGGGCGGGCCGCCGGCCACTTCCACACCGCTGGCAAACAGCCTTTCCTTCACCTCGGGCTTGTTCAGGCTGCGCGCGAAATCCTGGTTGATGCGGCTGACCAGGGACGCGGGCATGTTGCCGGGGCCAAAGATGGCGAGAAGTACGTCCGCCTCATAGCCTGGCACCCCGGCGGTGGCAATGGTGGGTACATCCGGCACCAGGGCTGAGGGCTGCGCCAGCGTGATACCCAGGGCACGCATGCGCCCGGACTTGATGTGCGGCAGGATGGACGGCGCGTTCGAGACCACCATCTGCGCCTGATCGCCAAGAACAGCGGTGATGGCCGGTGCCGTGCCCTTGTAATAAACCGCCGTCACCTTGATGTCGGCCATTGAGAGAAACAGTTCCGTGGCCAGATGCTGGGCTCCGCCGATGACGCCAGCGGCGTAGTTGAGCTCGCCCGGTCTGGCCTTGGCCAACGTGATCAGTTCCTTCAGGTTCCTGGCTGGCAGGCTGGCGTTCACCGCCAGTACCGCTGGCTGGTGGATGGTCTGTATCACCGGGGTGAAATCACGCAATGCGTCCCAGCTGATGTTGGCGCGCAGGATGGGCAGCAACCACAGGCTGCTGCTGGTGATCACCAGCGTGTGACCGTCGGGGGCGGCCTTCAGCACGTCCATGTAACCGAGCTGCGCCGGTTTGTTCTCGATAACCACCGGCCGCCCCCAGGCGCTGGCCAGTTCCGGCGACAGGATGCGTACCACCGTATCGCCGCCTCCGCCGGCCTCGGTGGCCAGGATGCGTACCAGTCTTGCGGGGAAGTCCTGCGCCAGGGCGGTCGCTGGCAACAAGGCCGGCGGTAATCCGATCAAGGCCATGGCTAGCGCTGGAAGCAGGCCCAGGAGCCCACGGTTGTCGGGTGTGGCGGAAACTCTCATGACGTCCTCCGTGGCCTTTGATGTTGTTCACTTCCGGTCTAATGCATGGTTGACCCTGTACGGCACCGAATCAAGCATAAGCCTGCGGCATTATGGTGGCACCCGGAAATGGATGGAAGTTCATCAAGTCCGCCGTGCTGTCCTGTCTGTCGATCCGGTGATATAAAAGGCTGACAACAGCTTCACGAAAGAAGCGCACGGCCGCGGCAGGCCGGATGGCAGCAAGGCACCGACCGGAA
>CAIPGJ010000221.1 GCA_903864555.1 uncultured Pseudomonadota bacterium
AAACGGAATGACGAGCGAACCATGTTCAAGACCTTCAACCCTGCCAGCATCCTCGAACCGCAAGGCCCCTATTCCCACGGGCTTGAGATCCCGCCCAACAGCCGGCTGCTGTTCGTGTCGGGCCAGACCGCCGGGCGACCGGACGGCAGCATCCCGGCCACCCTCGATGAGCAGGCCGAAGTGGTGTGGGGGCGCATCAGCGCCATCCTGAAAGATGCCGGCATGGGCATCAACGACATCGTCAAGGTGAACAGCTACCTGCGCCGGCGCGAAGACGCGCCCGCCTATGCCAAGGTGCGGGGCCGCTACCTCGGGACGCACCGCCCGGCCATGCTGGGGCTGGTGGTGAGCGAACTGTTCCGCGCCGAGTACCTGCTGGAAGTGGAAGTGATCGCCGCGCAGCCAGGCTGAGGGCGCCCGAAGCGACCGATGCAAACGAATTCAATTCTGACCAGGAGCAAGACCATGAAGCTCAACCATCGCATCCTGCTGGCCGGCTCACTCGCACTGTTCGCGCTGCCGGTGCTGAACGCGCAGGCACAGACCTTTCCCTCGCGCACCATGCGCCTCATCATTCCGTTTGCCCCCGGTGGTTCGGCTGACGCAATGGGCCGCATGCTCGCCGACAAGCTGGGCGCCGGCCTGGGCCAGACCATGATTCCCGACATCCGCGCCGGTGCCGGCGGCGTGATCGGCTCGGAGATCGCCGCCAAGGCCACACCCGACGGCCATACCCTGCTGCTGGGCATCGCCGCCACGCACGCCATCCAGACCGCGCTCGGACAGAAGCTGCCCTATGACGTGGTGAAGGACTTCGAACCCGTCGGCCAGATCAGCACCGGCGTCATCACCGTGGCAGTGGCGGCCTCGCTGCCGGCCGCCAACCTGAAGGAGTTCATCGCCTACGCCAAGGCGAACCCGGGCAAGATCAGCTATGGCACCGGCGGTCATGCTTCCGGTGGCCACCTGGTGGGCGAGGGCCTCTCGGCCATCGCCGGCATCCAGATGGTCCACATCCCCTACAAGGGCGGCGCGCCGGCCTTCACCGACCTGCTGGGCGGCCAGGTGCATGCGGTGATGACCGACACCACCACCACCGGCACCTTCAACAAGACCGGCAGGATCCGCGTCATCGCCGTGGCCGGCCCGCGCCGCAGCCCGGCCTTCCCCGATGTGCCCACCACCACCGAGCAGGGCGTGCCCTTCGAGCCGGGCAGCTGGTTCGCGCTGTTCGCCCCGGCGAAGACGCCCGCGCCCGTCATCAAGCGCCTCAACGAGGAACTGAACAAGTTCCTCGGCATGAAGGATGTGCAGGATCGCATGCTGGTGATGGGCATCATCCCCGCCCCGGGCACGCCGGATGACTTCCGCAAGACCCAGCGCCGTGACATCGAGGTGTGGACGCGCGTGGTGAAGCAGGCCGGTATCAAGGTGGAGCAGTGAGCGTACTGAATGTGGCGGAGCAACGCCGCATCGCCGTGGACGCGGCGCTGGCGCGCATCCGCCGTGCCGCGGGCACGCATGCCACCCTGCCCGGTCCCGCCATCGAGGAAGTCAAGGCCGCGGTGCTGGAACTGGCGCAGCAGCGCCACCTGTGGGCCCTGAAGGACTTTCCCATTCCCGAGGGGCAACTGTGGGGCGTGTATGAAGTGAACCAGGATGCCGACGGCCGCTTTGCCGTGTACGCCTCGGCCGCCCACCCCGGCCACAGCCAGCCGCCGCACAACCACACCACCTGGGCCTGCATCGCCGGGGTCACCGGTGTCGAGAAGAACCTGCTGTGGCAGCGCGTCAGCGGCGAGGGCGAACCCGGCCCGGCCACCGTGGCGGCCACCGGGGAACTGTCGCTGGGCCCGGATGACGTGTGCTTCCTCGGCCCGGAGGACATCCACACCATCGAAGTGATGGCCCCGGGCGATGCCATGCACCTGCATGTCTACGGCCTGGGCTTCCCTTACCTCGACAGGCGCATCCGTTACGACACCGCCACCGGCACCTGCAGCTATTTCCCGGTGTTCAAGGACATCCCGCGGGTGTGAGGCATCCCGCAGGCAGCGCCACCAACCATAAACCATGCACATGAACCATAGAGAGGGGACAGGAGAATGAAACCCACCAACGACGGCTATTGCACCGCCAACGGCCTGCGACTGCACTACGACCAGTGGAAGTCCGACGGGCCCACCGTGGTCTGCCTGCACGGCACCTCGCTGCACGGTCGCGTGTGGTCCTGGCTCGCCGGCAGCCTGTATCCGCAGTTCAACATCATCGGCCTGGACCAGCGCGGGCATGGCGACTCAGACATCGCCCCGCTCGGCCAGTACAACGTCGACTACTACTACGAGGACCTGCGCCAGTTCATGGACAACATGAACATCAAGAAGGCGTCCTTCGTCGGCTCGTCCCTGGGCACGCGGGTGTCGCTGCAGTACGCCTCGCTGCACCCGGAGCGCACCGAGAAGCTGGTGTTCCTCGACCTCTCCTTCGAGATGCCCAAGCATGCCTCGGACGAGATGATCCACGCCCACATCACCCGCCCGCGCACCTTTGCCGACATGGATGAGGCGCTGGCCTTCTCCAGGACCCTGCCGCAGCGCCTGCGCTTCACCGACGAGACGCACCTGCTCACGCTGGAGGGCGACCTGCGCGTGAACAAGGACGGGCGCCTGGAGTGGCGCTACGACCGCGACGCCGCCATCGAGACCCTGTCGGTGGCCGCGCGCGACATGTGGGACCACGTGCGCCGCGTGAAGGCGCCCACCATGGTGCTGCGCGGGGAACTCTCCAATGTGCTCACCCCGGAAACCTCTGCGCGCCTGCCCAAGGAATTTGCCAACGGCCACGTGGTGGACATCCCCGGCGCAGGGCACTCCATCTGGGGCGACAACCCCGAAGCCACGCAGGCCGCCATCAAGGCTTTCCTGGAAACCGCCGACGTGGACGCCACCCGCGCTGCGATCGTGAAGGCGAACGAAGCACGCAAGTAGGCGGGGGAAAAGGGGCCAGGCTCGCATTAAAATTTAGGCGCGCATTGACCTCACGCATGACCAGGTTTAATGCGAGCCTGGCCCCTTTTCGCCAATGAAATAAGCCCGTTGGCCAAAATCCCCCCGCTCGTTCGCTGCGCTCACGAGTCGGCCCCCTTTGACAAGGGGGTAAACCGCGCCACAGCCACGTCTCCCCGGAA
>CAIPGJ010000222.1 GCA_903864555.1 uncultured Pseudomonadota bacterium
CCGTCCGAAGCCTTGCAGTTCGTGCGCATCGCCGAGCGTGCTGCGGCGCGCAGGGGGCTGGATCCGGTGATGTTGCTGGTCATGATGGCGGTGGAGTCCAGCTTCGACCACGAAGCCGTGAGTCCGGCCGGGGCCAAGGGCCTGATGCAGATCATTCCGGAGTTCCATCCGGAGAAGTTCGAGCATCCGGAGTCGGTGTTCGATCCGGAGCACAACATCCATGCCGGCGCGCGCATCCTCAAGGAGTATCTCGGCCAGGTCGGGGACCTGCAGGCGGCCCTGCAGCGCTACGCCGGCGCCGGCGCCGATACCCGCCTGCTGTATGCGCGGCGTGTGCATGAGGAGATCGATCGCATCAATGCCGCGCTTGAGCGCCGGGGAGGCCAAAGCACATGATCATAATATTAGCCATAAGCCAATGAAGAAGCATTAACTGGTTCGAAAGTGATCATAACTATGCTGCCTTGGTCCGATCGTGCTGTCGCTCGCCCTGCGAGCATGCAGGGGTACGACACACAGTGCCGGGATGATGGGGCAAGCGACGCGGCTGCAATCCTTGCAGTCCGGCGCCGGCTGAGGAGCCCACCGCCCGGATGAGTGCCCGACAGCTCATCCGCATCGCCCGGTTGGCGGCGCAGCCCTGGAGCCAGGACCATGCCCCCAGCATGGGTGCGGCATTCACGCGCGTCTATGCGCACGAGCTGGGCTCGCGCAAGGGCGAAGCTTGGTCCCGGGCTTAAGCCCTTCTTAAGCCCGGTTTAAACCCGGCCGGCTGGTTTCAAGGTATCTTCCCGGGGAGGATGCACCGGCGGCGCGCCAGTTTCATGAGTGGCGCGGTTTTGCCCTCGATGCACACTGCGACCGGATTTCCCGGTAACGCGGATCCGCGGCGGGTACAGAAGCAGCCGCAGCCGTGATGCGCAGCTGCTATTGTCCATTGCACCCATTGGAGGGGGACGTGTCATGAATGACAGGATTGAAGCCATGCGCAAGCTGCTGTTGGAGCATGGGCAGATGTTGGATTCCGCGATTGCGATTGCCAGCAGCCTGTCGCTGGAAGCCACTCGTGAAGTGTTGCAGGCGCTGGCGGCGACGGGTGAAGTGGTGATCTGTCGCGTCAGTCGCTTCGAAGACGGGGCCGAATGCCAGGTTTGGCAGTGTCGGACCCTGCACTACAACCCCTTTTCACCTTCACGCAGGGGTACCGCCGTTGCGCGGCGTGCCCGGCGCGCCTGAAGAACGGCCGCAGGTCCCGGAGTCGCCTGCACGTCAGGCGATCATCCCGCCTTGGTGCCGACCACCCGTATTCCCGGCAGGGACCGCAGGGGGGGCGTGTCGGTCAGCCATCGGGCCATGCGGCAAGGCCACTGGCAGATCGTCCACTCGGCGGCGGCGATCACCGGCTAGGGCCAAGGCAGGAACCAGCCGCGGGCTCCGACGTGGAAGGACCGGCCGGGATAGGCCGGCTGCGAGGAACAGCTGGCCTATCCCGGCGGCTGAGCATTGCCGGAGGTGGCCTCCGGTGGCGCCCCAGTGATGCGACGCGCGGCTGCCGGCCCATGGCCTGCCGAGCCGGGGAATCAGCGGGGAGCGCGCCCCCCAGGCTGGTCATCAGCCCGACGGCCATTGCATCATCCCTGTGTACCTGCTCCCAAAACAGTGACGCATGTCAGCAACCGGGTCGGGGCGAGCCCGGATGATGGAATCATGACTGTCTCCGATGGCTGCAACCGCGGGAACGCGATGCGGTGAGTAGCCCACCCGAGGCGTCATGGCCGTCTGCCGCTAGCTCCGGACTAAGGAATAACTGAATCATCAGTCGCCGCCTCAATGCGCCGGCTGGAAAACACCCCGGTGGCATAGCCGTAGATGAACAAGCCCAACCTCACCGAGGGGTGATACGCATCCGAACCGGCGCCTCGATACTGCCAAGTCCATTCGGAAAGATCGAGTTGATCGATAATATCGACCACAAAGCGCGCCAGGTGATCCTTGGGCAAGCAGTCATCCACAGAGGGCGGCAGCAGGTATCCCGTGTCTCGATTCACCGCCACAAATCGTGTCATTCCCTCGCCTCACTTGAGTATCCTATGCGCCTATCA
>CAIPGJ010000223.1 GCA_903864555.1 uncultured Pseudomonadota bacterium
GCCTTTGCCGGCGCCGCCAAGGTGGGCGTGGAGGCCGAATGCGCGGTGCTGCTGAGCCGGGACCTGCAGGGACCGGGGGTCACCGTCACCGATGCGCTGGCCGCGGTGGAAGGCTACTTCCCGGCCATCGAGATCGTGCCGCAGGGCGGCGGGCCACGCAATGTGCCGCACCGCACGCTGACCGGCAAGTTCAATGGCGGCATCGTACTGGGCACCCCGCTCACCTCGAAGCACGGCCTGGACATCGGGCTGGAAGGTGCGGTGATCCGCGTCAACGGCGTGCCACTGGCCACCGGCACTACCGTCAACATCATGGGCAGCCCGCTGGTGGCCGTGGCCGAGATCGCCAATCGTCTGGGTGAAGCCGGCCTCGGCCTCAAGGCGGGCATGGTGCTGATGACCGGCACCATCACCGGCATGACTCCGGTGGCCATCGGCGATTACGTCGAGGCCGCCTTTTCGCGCCTGGGCACGGCTGCCGTGCACATGGTGGCCTGAACACCTTGTCAGTCTGCAATTGAAACCACAGTGCTCAAAGGAAGAAGGAATACCCCAATGCGTTCAATGACAACCTGTGTCCTGCTGGGACTTGCAACCGTTTCGGGCGGCGCCCTGGCACAGTCGGCCGGCAACTGGCCCACCAAGCCGGTGCGCATGGTGCTGGCTTTCGGCGGCCCCGGCGGCGCGCCCGACGTCTTCATGCGCCTGATCGCCCCCAAGCTGGGTGAAGTGTGGGGGCAGCCGGTGGTGGTCGATCCGCGCTCCGGCGCTGGCGGCATCATCGGCATGGAAGTGGTGGCCAAGGCCCCTGCCGACGGCTACAGCTACGTGATGAACAGTCCGGCCCACGTGATCAACCCGGCCCTCTACGACAAGATGCCCTACGACACCGACAAGACCTTCGCTTCGGTATCACTGATGTGCGAAACGCCCAACATCGTGGTGATCCACCCCTCGGTGCCGGCGCGCTCCATCAAGGAATTGATCGCCTATGGACGCGCCAATCCGGGCGCGCTCAACTTTGGCTCGGCCGGCAACGGCTCGTCGCAGCATCTTTCCGGCGAACTGTTCGCCAAGATGGCCAATGTGAAAATGACCCATGTCCCCTACAAGAGCGGTCCTTCCGCCGTAACCGACCTGGTTGGTGGCCGCCTGCAACTCACCTTCGGCGCTGGTTCCTCCATGCCCATGGTGCGCGCCGGCAAGCTGATCGCGCTGGGCGTCACCACCGCGCGCCGCTCCAGTTCGCTGCCGGACATCCCGACGGTGGCAGAAGCGGGGCTGCCCGGCTACTCGGCCTCGGCCTGGTATGGCCTGTTTGCGCCCATGGGCACGAGCAAGGCCATCCTCGAGAAAGTCGCCGCCGACACCACACGCGTGAGCCGGCTGCCTGAATACAAGGACAAGTTTGCCGAGGGCCTGATCGAACCGATCGGTGGTACACCAGCCGAACTGGATACCTTCCTGCAGACGGAGAAGGCGAAGTGGACGGTGATCGTCAAGGAATCCGGCGCCCGGGCCAACTAGGCCAGGCACGCCGGCCGGCACACCGTCTGGCGGAATACGAAGCCGCTCACGGGTGCTTTGCCGATGTCCGGGAAGACGAGGCTCCAGCGCGGTTTACCCCCTTGTCAAAGGGGGCCGACTCGTGAGCGCAGCGAACGAGCGGGGGGATTTTCTCCCGTTGCCTTGATCGTTCGCCAGTCATGACCGGACGCGGGCCCTGAGTGTTGTCCAGTGCTACCCATCTGCAAGGCAACAGCCGTGCTCAGGGTTCATGCCATGTCGACAAAGGGCCATGAGACCCGCCTGGCTGGCCAAAATCCCCCCGCTGGCCTGCGGCCAGTCTGCCCCCTTTGACAAGGGGGTTAACACCCTCGCCCCTGCCGCGCCGGCTTCGCCGGACATCGGCGAAGCACCGCTTACTTCGGGGTGTGGACGTAAAGGCGATTGCGCCCCGCATCCTTGGCCATGTAGAGCGCGCGGTCCGCTGCATCGACCAGCTCGTGTGCCCCCATCCTGGGTTCCGGCACCAGGGTTGCCACACCGATGCTGACGGTGACCCGTCCGGCCACCGGCGAAGCGGCATGCGGCAGATCCATATCCCACAGGGCATCGAGCAGGACTTTGGCCACCGCCAGCGCGCCTTCTTCGTTGGTGTCGGACAGGATCACGGCAAGTTCCTCACCGCCATAGCGCGCCAGCAGGTCCGGTGAACGCTTCAACCGCGAATGCACCACCTTGCACACGGCCTTGAGGCACTCGTCCCCGGCCAGATGTCCATAATGGTCGTTGTAGAGTTTGAAGTGGTCGATATCTATCATCAGCAGGGACAGCGGCTGCCGATCACGCGCAGCGCGACGCCACTCCAGCACCAGACGCTCATCGAAATGTCGCCGGTTGGCGATCCCCAGCAGGCCATCGGTCTTGGAGAGTGACTCCAACCGCAGATTGAGTGCCTGCAATTCCGCCGTCCGTTGGGCCACCCGCTCTTCCAGGCGGGCATTGGCCGTCACCAGCGCCCGGTTCTGCTCCACCAGCACGCGGTAGAGGTTCCTCATTGCCTCGAGCAATGCGCCGACACTGCCTTCGCCGACCTTGCTCGCGCATGCTTCGTAAGCGGCCTCAGCCGTGGCCCCCTGTGCGATCAGGGTGACCTGCTGCGCCATCTCCCTGTCCTCACCCAGGATATGAAAGACCAGCCAGCCACACAGAAAATCATGCAGGGTATGGGCGGCATCGGGAACCAGGCCACGCGATGACCACATCACGGCCAGTTGTTCGACGAACTGCTCATGATGCTCGTGATGGAGCCGGCGGTGCCGGGGATCGACGCCGGCACGAGCCGACAATTCCTCTTCCTCGGAAAAATGCAGCCTGGCGTAGGCGGTCAGGTCGTCGAAAATCGTGCTCAGGCCGATGTCGTCCTCACCGGTGGCGCTGACCAGTGCATCGCCCAGTGTGTTGATCAGGTTCACCAGCTGGTGATGCTGGGCATCGACCGCTGCCAGACCGGTCTCGAAATGTTCACTCCACTCGAATGCATTCATCAACAGACCTCCCCTCTGCCCATCGCTACGGTTGAAGTCTGAGCCACGATGGTGGTGGCATGAAGAACGCCATCCACTGGTCCGGCAGTTCCCGACCCCGGAGTTAAAGTGATGCAGCCCGAATGGCGTTTGATTCAGGTCAATCCGGATGAAAACAGCAGGAATCTTTGCCGAAAGGCCGCGGCATCTGCCCAACCGGACCAATCCGGAACCAAACAGATTGCCTGTTCACATCGACAGCACAGGCCTGTGTCAGCCACCCGCTTCCCGCAGCAAGCCGCGCCATTGGGCGCGCATGTAGCGGGCCCCCACCACCATCACCACGCCCATGCCGGCAAACACCACGCCCACACCAAACACACCGCCGATGACACCGGCGGCCAGCGGGACAATGGTCTGCATGCCGTTGAGCAGCGACAGGCGCAGCCCCAGCACCTCGCCCTCGCGTCCGGGCGGCGAGGCCTCGTTCATGAGGGCCAATGCCAGCGGCGCACCGACGCCCAGCACCAGTCCGGCGGCAAAGCTGATCAGCGCCAGTGTCACCACATTCGAGAACAGCGGCATCAGCATCAGGCCGATGCCGGTGGCCGCCACCGAATACATCATCAGCGGCTTGGGGGCGATGCGGCGCGTCACCGCGGGCGCCAGGCCACGCGAGAGCACCGTGGCGATGGACAGGGCGCTCACCACCATGCCGATCTCCGAGGCCGAGAGTCCGATGTAGGTGCCATACACAGGCATCAGGAAGTTGTAGAAGTTCAGCGCCACGAAGGCCAGCACCGCGCCGGCAAAGATGCCGCGCATCAGCGGCGGCTTGAGCAGATCCAGGGCATTGCGCTTGCCCGTGTCCTCGGTGCCGGCCTTGCCATGGCTGGCCCCGGGCAGGAAACGGATGGCGCCGGTGGCAATCACCGCCACCGACAGCAGCGGCAGTGATGCCAGCAGCAGGAAGGTGTTGGCGTGCCCCATGCCGTCGATGGCGAAACCGGTCACCAGCGGCGCGATGAAATTGGCCACCGAGTTGGCCTGCATGGACAGGCTGTAATTGCCGACCTTGTCATTGGCGGTGCTGTGGCGGCCAACCTGCTGGTGGCCGCTGACCACGAAGATGTTGTAGCAGGTGCCGATCACCAGGCTGACCACGAAGAGTGCGCCGAGGTCACGCCAGACCCAGGCGGTGGCCGCTCCACCGGTCATCAGCAAGGCAGCCAGCAGCAACGGCAGTCGCGCGCCGTGCCCGTCAAACCAGCGCCCCATGGCCACCGAGGTGAAGGCCACCGGCGCCGAAAACAAGGCCGCCAGTACACCGACCATGGTGGGCGAGGCCCCCAGCGACACCGCGGTGAGCAGCACACACAGGTTGCACCCCCGGAACACCACGTGGTTGGTGGAGGTGATGATGATCAGCAGATGCAGTTGCTTCAAGTGGGGCAGCCCCGGTGGACGCGTTCTCGAACGCGTTGGTCGTCGTTATTGTTGTGCTCATGCCGCTCCTGGCATTGCCGCCGCCGCAACGCTTGCGCTCAGCGGGCCCCGGAAGCCCAGGGGGAAAATTTTAACCTGCATTCCAAGCAGACCCGACAACTGGCACAGGCAGTCACCTACGGCAGTAAGGAACGAGCGCCGACACAGGCCTGCGCAAAGGTGGCGTTTAATGGGAGTTCCTCCAGGTAAGGAATCAACATGGCCCATTCCGAACACAACACGCCGGAGAAAAGCACGACGATCAGCCCGTTCGCCACCATCGCGAGGAACAACAGGCGCTGGTGCTGCGGGTAATCAAGGAGGGCCTCGCGGCCGATTTCCTTGCCTGGCTCAAGGACGGCATCATTTCCAAAGGTTCCGGCGAGTGGCGCATACCTCCCTTCTCCCCAGGATCACAGCTGGTCCACTGAGGATGCATCGCGGGTGAGGGGGAAGTCCCGCCCGGAGACGTCACCGCTGCCCATACTGCTACGCCGCGTCATGTAGGCGACCTGCGTCAGCGCCGGTGACCGATGGCGCCAGACAGGCCCAGGCACGATGGTAGAGCCATCAGGGTCCTGGCCAGTGCACCGGAGAGGATCGACTTTCCCCCAACCCGCACAAGGAGAATTACATGGAAGACAACGCAGGCGCCATTGGCCGCATGGGCACATCCACCGGCCAGCGCGAAAAAAGCAATGACTCCGCCCATGACAGCATCACCAACATCAACCAGAAGGCCCATGCCGCCGTCGACCACGCCTCGGAAGTGGCCACGCAGACAGCGGACTGGCTGAGCACCTCGCAGAAGGACATCACGCACAAGACCTGCACCTACGTCCAGGCCAAACCGATGCGTTCGATCGGGATGACCTTCGCGGCAGGCTTCGTGCTGGCCAAACTGCTGCGCTGAATACGGCATCGTCTCGGGATCTGCACCCGGTTCCGGAAAGCGGGCACAGCAGGGCTGCCGGTGTGGCCCCCTTGTCAAAGGCTGTTCGTCGATTTCCGGGTGCGGGTGCGGCAGGACTGCGGGTGTTAACCCCCTTGTCAAAGGGGGCCGACTCGTGAGCGCAGCGAACGAGCGGGGGGATTTTCTCCCGCTGCCTTTATCGTTCGCCAGTCATGACCGGATGCGGGCCCTGAGTGTCCTCCGGTGCTTCCCATCTGCAAGGCAACAGCCGTGCTCAGGGTTCATGCAATGTCGGCAAAAGGCCATGAAACCAGCCTGGTTGGCCAAAATCCCCCCGCTGGCCTGCGGCCAGTCGGCCCCCTTTGACAAGGGGGTAAACCCCGGGCCTGCCAAGCTTGCTGCCAATGCCATCCCCGGA
>CAIPGJ010000224.1 GCA_903864555.1 uncultured Pseudomonadota bacterium
CAGACCATCCCAACCGCCGCGCTGATGCTGTCGACAGTGTTGCTGGTCACCGGCAGCCTGGTGGGCTTCAATGCCCCGATGCGCGCGGTGAAGGACAACCTGCGCACCGCGGGCAGCCTGCTGCTGCAGGCCGCGCCGCTGATGCTGCTGCTGTTCTTCCTGTTCCCGCGCGTGCAGGGTCCGCTGTGGGGCGTGCCCCAGGATGCCTTCGCCGGCGTGACCGGCCTCTCCGACAGCATGTCGCCAGGCACCCTGAGCCAGTTGTCCACCTCGGATTCCATCGCCTTTCGCGTCAAGTTCGAAGGCGCTCCGCCCACGCGCGGCCGCATGTACTGGCGCGGACCGGTGTTCTGGAACTATGACGGGCGCACCTGGCGCGCCGGCGTGCCGAGACTGCAGGATGGGAGCTTCGAGGGCCTGGGCAATACCACCGACTACGAAATCACCGTCGAGCCGCACAACCGCTTCTGGCTGTTCGCGCTGGATCTGCCGGCTCGCGCGCCGCGCAATGCCCGGTTCACCGGCGATTACCAGATGCTGTCCACCACGGCGGTGCGCACCCGCCTGCGTTATGACATGCGCTCCTATCTGAGCTATCGCGCCAACGGCGGTGCCGAGGAGGCCGACCTGCGCGCGGCGCTGGCACTGCCGCGCGACTTCAATCCGCGCGCGCGCGCGCTGGCACAGGAATGGCGCAACACCCTGAAGAGCGACGATGCGGTGTTGCGCGAGGCGATCGAGTTCTTCCGCAATGGCCGCTATCTGTACACGCTGGAGCCACCGCTGCTCGAGCAACACATGGTGGACGAATTCCTGTTCGACACGAAACAGGGCTTCTGCGAGCACTTCGCCTCCAGCTTTGCCTTCCTCATGCGTGCGGCCGGCATTCCTGCACGCGTGGTCACCGGCTACCAGGGCGGCGAGCTGAATCCGGTGGACGGTTACGTCGTGGTGCGCCAGGCCGATGCGCATGCCTGGACCGAAGTGTGGATGGGCGAGCGCGGCTGGGTGCGCGTCGACCCGACCGCCGCCGCTTCTCCGGTGCGGGTGGAGTCCGGCATCGCCGCCGCCGTGCCACAGGGCACGGTCCTGCCGCTGATGATGCGCCAGCGGCTGGACTGGGTGCGCTCACTGCGCGACAACTGGGAAGCCCTGTCCAACCAGTGGAACCAGTGGGTGCTGGGCTACAACCCCGAACGGCAGCGTGAAATGCTGAGCCGGCTGGGATTCTCCGATGCTGACTGGCGCCAACTGGCGCAGATGATGTTCTGGAGCGTGGCCGCTGCCCTCAGCGTGATGGCCATGTGGCTGCTGTTGCGCCTGAAGCGCCAGGACCCGGTGCAGAAAGCCTGGCTGGTGTTCTGCCGCAAGCTCGCGCGCAAGGGTGTCGAACGCGGCCCTGCGGAAGGCCCGCTCGATTACGGCGCACGCGCCAGCGCCGCGCTACCGGAACAATCGCAGACAGTGCGCGAGATCAGTGCCGACTACGCCGACCTGCGCTACGGGCCGCCCGCACCGGCACAGCAGTTGCGCACCTTCCAGCGCAAGGTCGCCGACTTCCGTCCCTGAGGCTGGAGCACATCTGCCTTTAAAAGAGGGACACTCTTCAAAGAAACACGACATCTTGAATGGTGAAGAGGCTGGCAATCAAGCGCGGTGAGGCTTCGTGGAAGGCCGGTAGCGACACTGGCAGCACCAGCAGCACAGCAGCAATGGCGGCAGCGCCACGGCGATCCCGAGGCAGTCAGGCCTGCGCTGACCGCGGAGGCGCAGCCCCGGTTGCGCCTTCATCGCAGTACCGCTTCGGCCGCGGGCTCTCTTGACCAGTTCCACAGGGGGCCGGCGGTAGAATCGGACCATGCATTCGCCCTTTCCGCCAAAAAATCGTCCCGCACTTGCTGCACAGGCACGCGCATTGGTGTGCACACTGATGCTGGCGCTGCCCTTCGCCATCCCGCCATCGCCGGTGCAGGCCGCCGATCGCAGCCATCGCAGCCATCCCAGCGTCAAGGCGGCGCCCTCCGGATACGAGAAGCGCACAGAGGTACTGCGCTTCATCGACGAACTGGTGGAACGCCATGGCTTCGTGCGCGAAGAAATGCAGACGCTCTTTCGCAAGGTGAATTTCCAGCCCACGGTGATCAAGGCCATCTCTCCGCCGCGGGACCCGGGGGTGAAGTCCTGGCGCAACTACCGCGCCATTTTCGTCAATGACCAGCGCATATCCGCAGGCCAGCACTTCCTCGCCCAGCATGAAACCACGCTGGCGCGCGCCAGCAGCGAATTCGGCGTCCCGCGCGAGATCATCGTCGCCATCATCGGCGTCGAGACTGTTTACGGGCGCAACCTCGGCAGCTATCGCGTGATGGATGCACTCACCACACTCGCCTTCGACTACGCCCCGCGATCGGCCTTTTTCCGCTCCGAACTGGAGCACTACCTGCTGTTTGCACGCGATGCCGGCATGGACGTGTTCGAGCTGCGCGGTTCCTATGCCGGCGCCTTCGGCCTGCCGCAATTCATGCCCAGCAGCTACCGGCGTTTTGCCGTTGACTACGACGGCGACGCACGGGCCAACCTGGTGCGCAGCCCCGCCGACGCCATCGGCAGCGTCGGCAATTTCCTCAAGGCCCATGGCTGGCGTAGCAATGCACCGATCGCCTTTCCCGCCCTGTTGAATGGCCCTGCCGACAAGACCATCGCCCACGGTGGCGTGAAGCCGGACCGCGCCGTGTCGGCACTGGAAGCGGCCGGCGTGCGCATCGACGCGCCCGTTGGCATCCTCACCCCCGACATGCAATGCGTGCTGGTGGAACTGGAGACACCGGGCCAGCCATCCGAGTATCGCGCCGGCCTGGAAAATTTCTTCGTCATCACCCGCTACAACCGCTCCAGCTTTTATGCCGCCGCCGTGATGGACCTGGCCGAAGCCATCCGCGTGGCGGTGGCAGCGACCGCCACCGCCACGTCCTCACCCCCACCGTCCACTATCACGCCTTGAAGCACCACGGTACGGAGCACCTTCGCCCGACCTCAGGATGCCTTGAGCCTGGCGCAGCAGATGAGGCATAGCTGACCGATTGGATGGACGACGCCAGATCCGGGTGGCCGGGCTCACCCGGATGGCCCAGACCAGCCCGGGGTCCCACCAGCCCCGGAACCCAGTGAAACTCCGGATGGATCAGCCCGGGCAATAGGGCCGAAAATCAGTGTCTACGTCTCGACAGGCCCCTCCGTGCCACTGTCATAAGCTCGACAAAGTCACATTTTTTTAGATATTTCATATTCTTGCGGTTGTCCAATGGTCCCGTGCAATCTAGAATCCTAGTTGCGCAAACTACGTAGATTCACGTAGTCGGCCTCAATAGGGGGAGATGCACGTGTCGGACAGTTTCAGCAATGAACTTGACGTAGCCAAGTCAGTGAAGACCACTGATGCTACCGAGGTCATGGCCGAAGTTGAAAGCATCTTCCTGAACCTCTATCCGGATGCGCGGACCGATTCCCTGAACATTGCCTTTCGCGATGCCACCGCCATGTACCTCGGCCAGTTTCCCGGCTTCCTGCCCTGTGACACGGCCTATCACGATATCCAGCACGTGCTCGACGTCACCCTGGCCATGGCGCGCCTGCTGGACGGCTATGAGCGCAGCCGCATCGGCGTCGAACCCCTCAACGAGGATCTGTTCCGCCTCGGTGTGGTGACCGCCCTGTTCCATGACATCGGCTACCTGCGCCAGCTGAGCGACAAGCCGGTGGTCAATGGCGCCGCCTTCACCATGGTGCATGTCTCGCGCGGCGCGCAGTTCCTGCGCGACTATCTGCCACAACTGGGGATGAAGCAGTACGCCGATGTGGCGGCATCGCTGATCCACTTCACCGGCTACGAGCAGCAGGTTTCCAAGATCGAAGTTCCCGGCCTGATCTACCGCCTGATCGGCAACCTGCTCGGGTCGGCAGACATCATTGCCCAGATGGCAGACCGTTGTTACCTCGAGAAATGCCGCGACCGGCTGTATCCGGAATTCGTCCATGCCGGCATTGCGCGCAGGATGACGGCCGATGGCACCGAACAAGTCCTCTACGCCTCCGGCGAGGACCTCGTGCTCAAGACGCCCGCCTTCTATGCCGGTGCCTCCAGGCGCCTCGATGTGGACCTCAACAAGGGTTATGCCTACGCCGAATCGCATTTCAAGGGACAGAACCTCTACCTCGATGAAATGAACAAGAACCTCCGCTTCGTCGAATCGATGGCCTCCGATCCCGAATTGTCCGCGCTTCGCCGCCAGCCGCCCGACACCCTCAAATCTGATTCCTGATTCCTGACAGGTCGCGGGCATTGCCTGCCCCGCCTGCCTGCTTGCCTGCCCCATCACGGCAGCCGCTCACGGCTGCGGTAAGCTTGCGCACCTTTTCAACTGGATCAACTGGAGCCCGCCATGCTGGAGAAAAATGCCCCGACCGGTGTCCCCGTTCATGAACTGCTGACACGGCGCTGGAGCCCGCGCGCCTTAGATCCCGCGCGCAATATCAGCAAGGACCAGCGTGCCGCCCTGCTGGAGGCTGCCCGCTGGGCGCCCTCGGCCAACAACAGCCAGCCCTGGCGCTACATCGTGTGCGACAAATCCGCGAACGAATCCGGATGGCAGAAGGCCTTTGATTGCCTCGGCGCGGGCAACCAGGCCTGGTGCAAGAACGTGCCGCTGCTGCTGCTGTCCTGCACAGCCACCGTCAATCCCGATGGCAAGCCGGCCCGCTACGGCATGCACGACACCGGCATGGCCAATCTGAGCCTGATGCTCGAAGCCCTGGCCCAGGGTCTGGCCGCCCACGCCATGGCCGGCTTCGATGCCGACAAGGCACGCGCCGCCTTCGGCATCCCGGCCGAGTTCTCTCCCGTGGCCATGATCGCTGTCGGCTATCAGGCCTCGCCCGACATCCTGGATGCCGCGGTCAAGGAGAAGGAACTGACCCCGCGTGCACGGCGCAGTGTGGCCGACAGCTTCTTCGGCAGTGAATGGGGCAGCAGCCTGGGCTGAACCAGCGGGCCGGTCCGGCATGGCACCGGCACCAGTTCCAACGCCTGCAATATGATCATATTACAGAGCTTGGCCTTTTCATAATTGGCCCATCTCATCAATTATGATCATACCTGTCGGACCATATGCAGGTCCGACAGGCACTTCCACCTGCCACCTCAGTGCGCCAGGCGGGGCCGCAATGTCTGCAGCCAGCGCATCAGCGGCAGCACCAGGAACACGCCGGCTGCTCCCGCCACGGCGGCCACCAGCACATCGCCTGCCGCCAGCGGGGCGAAGCGGAATATCCCGGCCACCACCGGCACATAGATCACCAGCGCCAGCGCTGCCAGCGCGCCACCCAGCACCGACAGCAGCGCGCGGGTCGGCCGGGCATGCAGCAGACCGGGCAGGCGTTCGCTGCGGCGATAGGCCAGGATGAGAAACAGATTGCCCAGCACGATGGCGGCAAAGCCCAGTGCGCGCACCTCGCCCTCGTCACGCCCGCTGGCATCGGCCCAGGCATAGGCCAGGGCCACCGCGAGCAGCATGCTGATGCCCACGCCCAGGCTTTCCACCAGCATGCCCAGGCTGAACAGCGGCTCGGTGGGGGACCGTGGCGGTCGCTCCATGGCCTGTGCGTCCTCCTCTTCGGCCTCGAACACGATGGAGCAGGCCGGATCGATGACGAACTCGAGAAAGGCCACGTGCACCGGATACAGCAACAGCGGCCAGCCGAACAGCAGGGGGAGCATGGACATGCCGGCAATCGGCACGTGCACCGAGATGATGTAGGACATGGCATTGCGGATGTTGGCGTAGATGCGCCGGCCCAGCCGCACCGTGGTCACCAGGTCACCGAAGTCGTCGTCGATGAGCACCAGCGAAGCCGCCTCGCGCGCCACGTCGGTGCCACGCCGTCCCATTGCCACACCGATATGCGCAGCCTTGAGTGCCGGTGCATCGTTCACGCCATCTCCCGTCATGGCCACCACCTCGCCCGCCGCCTTGAAGGCATTCACCAGGCGCAGCTTCTGTTCCGGCCGCACCCGCGCATAGACATTCACCCGGTGCACCACCTGCGCCAGCGTCGCATCGTCGAGCGCCGACAGTGCATCGCCGGTGAGGGCACCGCCCGTGGTGTCCAGCCCGGCCTGCTGCGCGATGCTCAGGCCCGTCTGCGGATAATCCCCGGTGATCATCACCACCCGTATGCCGGCGCGACGGCACTGCGCCACGGCGGCTGGCACCGACGCGCGCAGCGGATCGGCCAGGGCGACATAACCGCACCAGGAGAAACGGAAAGCCTGCGGCGACTCCGGCCAGGACGCTTCCGTCCAGCCGGTCTCGGCCACCGCCAGCAGGCGCAGCCCCCGACCGGCGGCATCGGCGGCCTGCGCCAGCGCAGCGTCGAGTTCGCCCGCTGTCAGTCCACACAGGGCCAGCACGATCTCCGGCGCGCCCTTGATGGCGACACGGCGGCTGCCATCAGGCAACTGCCAGCCATGGCAGACCGCCATGAACTCGCTGCTCATGGGATAGTCGCGGCTCAGTTCGCCCTGCGCGCGCAGCACGATGCTGTCGGGCGCCAACACCGCTGCTGCGGCGAGGATCGCCCGTTCCATGGGATCGAAAGGATCGTGTTCGCACGCCAGGGCTGCCACACCAGTCAGGGTTGCCAGCGACTGCGCGAACTCCGCGTGCCCCTGCCCGGCGCCCAATGTGTGCCAGTGCCCTCCGGCATAGGCCTGCACCATGACCATCCTGTTCTCGGTCAGCGTGCCGGTCTTGTCCACACACAACACCGTGGCAGCACCCAGGGTCTCGATGGCCGGCATGCGCCGCGTCAGCACGCCATTGCGCGAAATGCGCCAGGCCCCGAGCGCCAGGAACACGGTCAGCACCACGGGAAACTCTTCCGGCAGGATGGCCATGGCCAGCGTCACCCCGACCAGCACCGCATCCAGCCAGCCGCCCCGCAAGGCGAAATACAACAGGGCCACCGTCAGCGACAGCGCACCAGCGGCAGTCGCCACGATGCGCACGATGCGCGCCGTCTCCTGCTCGAGGCGGGTCTTGCCTGCCTCCACGCCGCCCAGCGACACGCCGATGCGCCCGAGCTCCGAGTGCGCACCCGTGCCGGTGACCACGGCGCGCCCCTGTCCCTTCACCACCAGCGTGCCCGAATAGACCCTGTGGACAGTGTCCTCCGGTGCCGCAGCCCCCGGTGCCGCGCTCGCGCCCAACTGCTTGGACACCGGCAGCGATTCCCCGGTGAGCATCGACTCGTCGACCAGGAGGTCATTGGCCGCCACCAGTTCCGCGTCGGCAGGAATGCGATCGCCTTCGGAAAGCATGAGCAGGTCGCCGCGCACCACATCCACGCCGGCGATGCGGCGCACCTCGCCGTCACGCATCACCAGGGCACGCGGACTGGCCAGATCACGCAAGGCCTCCACCGCCCGCTCGCTGCGGCGTTCCTGCACGATGGTGATGAGCATGACCACCACCACGGCAGCCCCGAGAAACAAGGCCTCCTGCACCTCACCCAGCAGCAGATAGATGCCGGCGCCGGCCACCAGCAGCAGGAACATCGGCTCGCGCACCACCTCCCAGGCGATGCGCCAGACGCTGCGCTGTTGGCGCCCGGGCAGCGCATTCGCCCCTTCGGCAGCCAGCCGCGCCGCAGCCTCCGCCACAGTGAGCCCCGCGAAAATTGTCGCCGCGGTTGTCGCTACGGTTGTCGCCTCGGGTGTTGCTGCCGGAGTTGCTGCCGGAGTTGCTGCGGTTGTCGCTTCGGGTGTTGCTTCGGGTGCTACTGCCGGAGTGGCTGTCAGGCCCTGCCTGGTGTCGGTGTTCATCAGGCCCGCTTCACCACCGTCACATCGTCGGTGCCGGATTCCGGCGCCGGCTCCGCGTGGTGGTCTTCAGGCGACGGGTCCTGCAGGGCCTGCGTATCGACATCCTCTTCTCCAGGCAGGGCCTCGGGGGCGAGAAAGCCGCCGGACTGGTGCCGCCACAGCCTGGCATAGTGACCCTCCAGCCGCAGCAGTTCTGCATGCGAGCCTTGCTCGACGATGCGCCCCTGCTCGATGACGATGAGCCGGTCCATGCGGGCAATGGTGGACAGGCGGTGCGCGATGGCGATCACCGTCTTGCCCTCCATCAGTCCGAGCAGTTGCTCCTGTATTGCCAGTTCCACTTCGCTGTCCAGCGCGGAGGTGGCCTCGTCCAGCACCAGCAGCGGCGCGTCCTTGAGGACCACGCGGGCAATGGCGATACGCTGGCGCTGCCCGCCGGAGAGCTTCACGCCGCGCTCACCCACATGTGCCTCATAACCGGCCCGTCCATGAAAATCGAGCAGCCCGGTGATGAAGTCATGGGCCTGGGCCTTGCGTGCCGCCGCCTCCACCTGGGCATCACCAGCCTCGGGTCGCGCATAGCGGATGTTGGAGGCAATCGAACGATGCAGCAGCGAAGTGTCCTGGGTCACCATGCCGATGGCCGCACGCAGGCTTTCCTGGGTGACACCGGCAATGTCCTGACCGTCGATCAGGATCCGCCCCTGCTCCGGATCGAAAAAGCGCAGCAGCAGGTTCACCAGCGTGGACTTGCCGGCGCCGGAACGCCCGACCACGCCGACGCGCTCACCCGGGTGCACCACGCAACTGAGGCTGTCGATCACGGGTTTCGCATCACTGCGGCCGTAGCTGAAACACACATCCTCGAAGCGGATCTCACCGCGTGTGACCTGCAGCCGTTTTGCATCCGCACGGTCGAGGCCCGTATGCGGCACGGCGATGGTCTGCATGCCTTCCTGCACCACGCCGACGTTCTCGAAGATGCCGGCCACTTCCCAGCTCACCCAGCCGGCCACG
>CAIPGJ010000225.1 GCA_903864555.1 uncultured Pseudomonadota bacterium
GCAGCCATGCGGCGGCCAGCGCAAACAGTGGCGCCGTCCCCGAGATCAGCGACGCGGTCACCGTGGGGCCGAGGGTTTCGTTCGACCGGTAGGTGACCAGCGTCACCCCGCCGGGAAAGAACAGGCCCACCAGCGCGAACACCAGCAGCGCGCCAGCGTGGAAGCCCTGCCAGTCGATGGTGAAGGGGGACAGCAGCAGGAACAGCGCCAGCGAACTGGGCACGCCGATGGCGGCACCGGCACGCGGGGGCAGGTGGGCCAGGCCCGCGCGCCCGGTGTTGAGCGCCAGGCCGAAGCACAGCGAAGCCAGCGCGGCTTGGAGGAGGGCTGGGGTCAAATCGCGCCCGGTTGGAAGGACATTAATGATATCAATTCATTAATAATGTATTTAAAGGCGTCATATATGATTGGAAAGTGATAATAATATAAAGGTTTCCTTTATCGCCATGCTCCACATGGATGGAGGAAGGGGCGATACAAGCCGACCTCTCCTACTTCCGCATCGCCCCGAACATCTTGTCCGACTTCAATGATTCGGCATAACTCTCCCAGGCGTAATCCAGCTTGCCGGTGAAGGCGATGCTCAGGGCGGCGGCGGTCAGGGCGCTGACGAAGGTGATCTGGATTTCCTCGACCGGGTCGGCGTCGCTGTCCTCCTTTTTCGGCGTCTGGTCCAGGGTGAACTGGGCATCCTCATGGGCAGCACCGGTGATGGAGACCGAGACGATATTGCCGGGCACGTACTGGTAGAAGTAGCCGCGATTGCGGGTGAGGGTGACGCGCTCGTCGGAGTTGAGCGAGATCAGGGGCCGCGTGATTTTGCGCAGGGAGGTGGGGATGGCGCGACTCACGCCGGCCGGATCGAGCAGGATGCCGCCGGCGACCGGTGCGCCGGCACCCAGGGCGACGCTCACGGCCGAACCACCGAAGGAGTGCCCCACCAGGATGATCTTGTCCGGATCGACGCGGGGATTGATCAGCTCCGGGTTGGCCTTGATCAGGCGCACGATGCGGGCCAGCGTGTTGCCATGGCGTATCCAGGGTCCCTTGTTGGGCAAGTCGATGGAGAGGCTGTACAGGCCCCAGCTTGCGAGGTGAAGGGCCTGATAACCGTGGTCTTCGCGGGTGTTGCCGGCGCCGTGCAGCAGGATCACCAGCGGCGCACGGCCGTTGTGCACCGGCACGAACAGGTCGGAGGCGATGCGCTCGGTGTCCGACAGCCTGATGGTGTGGCCCAACTGCTCGGTCACGGCAAACGGGCCGCGGTCCCGGAACAGTTTCAGGTCAGGCCGCGTGGCCTGCAGGCGCACCTGCAGCTCGACCAGGGTATTGGCCCGCAGCGTGGTGATGCCGGTATCCGGCCGGCTGGCGCAACTGCCCAGCAGGGCCATGCAGGTGATGGCGAACAACAGGGTCTTGCGCAAGCGGTCTGCCGTACTCATGGATCAGCCCTGGATGGCATCGGCGATGGCCTTGCCCATCTCCTGGGTGGAGGCCTTGCCGCCGATGTCGCGGGTGCGCGGGCCTTCGGTCAATACGGTTTCGATGGCCTTGACGATGGCCTGGGCGGCCTCGGGGTGGCCGAGGTGCTCCAGCATCATGGCGCCGGACCAGATCTGGCCCACCGGGTTGGCAATGTTCTGGCCGGCGATGTCGGGGGCGGAGCCGTGCACCGGTTCGAACAGCGACGGATAGATGCGCTCCGGATTGATGTTGGCCGATGGCGCGATGCCGATGGTGCCGGTGCAGGCCGGCCCCAGGTCGGAGAGGATGTCGCCGAACAGGTTGGAGCCCACCACCACGTCGAACCAGTCCGGGTGCTGCACGAAGTGGGCGGCCAGGATGTCAACGTGGTACTGGTCGCAGCGCACCCCGGGGTATTGCTGTTTCATCGCCTCGAAGCGCTCGTCCCAGTAGGGCATGGTGATGGCGATGCCGTTGGACTTGGTGGCCGAGGTGAGGTGCTTCTTGGGCCGGGTCATGGCCAGCTCGAAGGCGTATTTCAGGATGCGGTCGGTGCCGTGGCGGGTGAAGGTGGCCTGCTGCATCACCGC
>CAIPGJ010000226.1 GCA_903864555.1 uncultured Pseudomonadota bacterium
AAACAAGGGGTCGATAAAGCCAAGTTCATGGAGCAATACAACTCTTTCTCGGTGTCCACCAAGGCCACCCGTGGCGCCCAACTGCAAAACGCCTACCGCGTAGAGGGTGTGCCGGCGCTGGGTGTGGCGGGCCGCTTCTACACCGATGGCACCCTGGCGAGCAGCATGGAGCGCGCCCTGCAGGTGGTTGAGTTCCTGGCCGGCGAGGTTCGCAGCGGGCGCTGAGCAAGGAAGGCCGTGGCAGCAGCCCTCGCGCAAGGGCTGCTTCGCGTTGTGTGGCGGGCGTGGATTTGGATGTTCATGACGTTTTCTGCGCCCGAAGTTCTCTTTTTAGGGCTTGGGCGGTCGTACAATGCGGTCGACCCGTACTGCAAGAATCGTGCCTTATGAAATCCTCATCGTCCCTCTGGCTTTTGATCGCGGCGCTTTCTGTGTGCGCTGGACCTGCCCATGCCGAAAAAGCGGATCGCAGCAAACCCATGAACGTCGAGGCTGACGCTCTGCGTCACGACGAGCAGAAGCAGACCAGCGTTTTCACCGGGCGGGTCATCGTGACCAAAGGCAGCATCGTGATTCGAGGCGCCCGCATCGAGGTGCGGCAGGACGCGCAAGGCAACCAGTACGGACTGGTCAGTGCAGAGCCCGGTAAGCTGGCGTTTTACCGCCAGAAGCGCGAAGGTGTAGAAGAATTCATTGAAGGTGAGGCCGAAACCATTGAGTACGACGGCCGGGCCGATACGGTCAAGTTCATCAAGCAGGCCCAAATGCGACGCTACCGGGGCGCCACGCTGAATGACGAATTGACCGGTCAGGTCATCCTTTTTGACAATACCACTGAGGTCTTCAATGTCGATGGTGGTTTGGCGCAAGGCAGCACCGGAGCGCCGACCGGTCGGGTCCGTGCCATGCTGATGCCCAAGCCCGAAGAGGCAGCGACCAACCTACCCAAGGCGGGCTCTGCCGCGCCGGCACTGCGGTCCAGCAACGCGCTGGGCGAGGCGCGTAAGTGAGCGAGCATGCCACCTTGGACGCGCCTCAGGCTCGAATCAGCGCTGCCGAGGGGGTCAGCCGACTCGAAGCCAGTCATCTGGCAAAGGCCTATGGCAGCCGCAAGGTGGTTCAGGATGTGTCTCTGGTCGTGCGTAAGGGCGAAGTGGTGGGCCTTCTTGGTCCCAACGGGGCCGGCAAGACCACCTCGTTCTACATGATCGTCGGCCTGGTGCGACCCAGCGCCGGTGACATCCGCATTGATGGCCAATCGGTTGAGCACATGCCGATCCACCGCCGGGCTAGCCTGGGCTTAAGCTACCTGCCGCAGGAGGCATCGATCTTTCGCAAGCTCAACGTTGAGGACAACGTGCGGGCTGTTCTGGAGTTGCAGCGCGATGCGGCTGGAAAGCCGCTGACGCGCGACGACATCGACCACCGACTCGATGCGCTGCTGAACGACCTGCGGGTGCAGCATTTGCGTCTGAGCCCGGCGCTGGCCCTCTCGGGTGGAGAACGGCGCCGGGTGGAAATTGCCCGGGCGCTGGCGACGCAGCCACGCTTCATTCTGCTTGACGAGCCCTTTGCCGGCATCGACCCTATTGCGGTGATCGAGATCCAGCGCATCATCGGCTTCCTCAAAGAGCGGGGCATTGGCGTGCTGATCACTGATCACAATGTCCGCGAAACCCTGGGTATTTGTGACCACGCCTACATCATCAGCGATGGCCGGGTGCTGGCAGAAGGCACGCCGGCCGAGATCGTCAACGATGCAGACGTGCGTCGTGTCTATCTGGGCGAACACTTCAGAATGTGATGCGATTGCTGCCTGTGTTGTGGCCGGTGCGGGCTGATGTCCTGAGTGGGGATGCGCGTTGAGACAGGGCCTGTCGCTGCGGGTGTCGCAGCATCTGGCGCTGACGCCGCAGTTGCAGCAGTCCATCCGCCTGTTGCAGTTGTCCACACTGGAATTGAGTTCGGAAGTCGACCAGATGCTGGACGACAACCCATTTCTTGAGCGCGAGGCAATCGAGGCACCGCGCGAGGACTTTGGCCTGGCGCAGGCTGACGCGCCGGTCCGAAGCGACGACCTTGAGGCTGAGGCCGCGACGTATTCAGGAGCGGACTACCCAGCAGAGACAAAGGCGACAGCTGAAAATGAAGCCCCGACCGCGACCCTGGACGACGATGGCCAGAGCTGGGAGGGTGACGGCAGCGCATCGCTGGCGCCGGACGACAGCGAGTGGGGCGGTGAGGCCCGCGCCAAGGGCAACAATCTGGATGGCGACGATGCGCTGGACGCCACTGAGCTGGCACGCTCGCAGGAGTCGCTGCAAAGCTACCTGCACACCCAGGCCCTCTCGTTGCGTCTGGGCGAGCATGACCGGGCGGCGTTGCGGTTTTTGATCGAATCGCTCAATGACGATGGCTATCTGGAAGACAGCCTGCCGGCATTGGCGCATGGTCTGGCCGGCGACGATGAGGCGCAGCTCGAAGAGTTGGTGCACCATTTCACAATGGCCCTGCACCTGCTGCAAAGTCTGGAGCCGGTGGGCGTCGGCGCGCGGGATCTGACGGAGTGCCTGCGCTTGCAGTTGCAGGCACTGCTGCGGGCCGACGGCGTGACGCCAGCCCGTCGGCGGCTGATTGAGCTTGGCTTGCGCATCTGCAGCCAGCCGCTGGACCTTCTGGCCCGGCGCGACATCAAGCGGCTGATGCACTTGTGCGATGCCAGTGATGCATCCTTGCGCGAAGCCATTGCTTTGATCGGTCGGCTTGAACCCAAACCCGGGCGCCGCTTTGTCAATGTGGAGCGCAACATCGTGGTGCCCGATGTGCTGGTGGTGCAGGTGGGAAAGGGCAACCAGCCACGCTTTCGGGTGCAGCTCAATGCCGATGTGATGCCGCGCCTGCGGGTGCACGACATCTACGCCAATGCCCTGCGCCAGCACAAGGCGGGCGGACGCGAGGCCTCCAGCCACGCTGCGCTGCAGCAGCGGCTGCAGGAGGCGCGCTGGTTCATCAAGAACATCCAGCAGCGTTTTGACACCATCCTTCGCGTCAGCACCGCCATCGTTGAACGGCAAAAAAACTTCTTTCAGCACGGAGAGCTCGCCATGCGCCCGCTGGTGCTGCGCGAAATCGCCGATGAGCTTGGCCTGCATGAGAGCACGATCAGCCGCGTGACCACTGCCAAGTACATGGCTACGCCGTTTGGCACCTTTGAGCTCAAATACTTCTTTGGCTCCGGCCTGGGCACCGACTCGGGCAGCAACGCGTCGAGCACCGCGGTACGCGCCTTGATCA
>CAIPGJ010000227.1 GCA_903864555.1 uncultured Pseudomonadota bacterium
CCAACACATGAAGAAGCGGGTGCGGTCAACTACTGCGACGGAGACTGGAGAAATTCAAAATCGGGCGGCTTGCGCCGCCCATGGAATCGTTTGCTCACTTGACACGGGCCGGCTAATGGGGGCCCCCTTTGACAAGGGGGTTAACCCATGCCTGCGCCGGCCCGCCGCCAGCACCATCTCCGGAAATCGGCAAAGCGCCTTGCAACACCCTGTTAAGCCAGGACGAGCGATCACGCGAGGAACCGACTCGAGCGGACTGCGGCGTTGCATGCACGGAATCCGCCACCGGGATACCATCCCACCGAAGCGACCGCCCCACCGATAACGCGCTACCAGCACGGCAAGACATCGGACAGAGCGCGCGGCGCCCCATCCAAGGAGAGAGCATGGAACGCAATGCAATACGGCCGGGGCAGTCCGGACTGGTTCGACTCGGCGCCTGCCTGCTGTCGGCAGGGCTCATCAACGCAGCCGCATCCCTGCCCGCCGCCGCACAGGCCTGGCCCAATCGCCCGGTGACCGTGGTGATCCCGCTGGCCCCCGGCGGCCCCATCGATGCCGAAGGCCGCGTCTACAACCAGAAGCTCACCGAAGCGCTGGGCCAGCCCTTCGTGCTCGACTACAAGGTCGGTGCAGGCGGCCTGGTGGGCCTGCAGTACGCCGCGCGCAATGCGCCGGACGGCTACAACCTGCTCATCGGCAGTTCCAACTTCACCATCATTCCGGCGGTCAACCGCAATCCGGGCTTCGACATCCTCAAGGATTTCGCGCCGATCTCGCTGATGACCAAGAAGTCCTCGGTACTGTTGGTCACGCCCGGGCTGGCGGCGAAGTCGCTGCCGGAACTGATCGCCTATGCCAAGGCCAACCCGGAGAAGCTCAACTTTGGCACCACCGGCGCGGGCGGCGCCACTGAACTCGCCGGCCGCTTCCTCGCCAGCGCCTCGGGCATGCCGCTCACCTTCGTGCACTACAAGGGCACCGGGCCGCTCACCGTGGACCTGATCGCCGGCCGCGTGCATCTGGCCATCACCAATCTGTTCTCGGGCATGGCGCTGGTGAAGTCCGGCAAGCTGCGCACCCTGGGCGTCACCTCCACCGTGCGCCAGGCGGGCTTCCCCGACCTGCCCACCCTCACCGAGAACGGCGCCCCCGGCTACGAGTACGTCGGCTGGTCCGGCTACCTCGCCCCAGCCGGCACGCCACAGCCCATCATCAGCCGGCTGAGCGGCGAACTGGCGAAGATCGCCAGGGCCGAGGACGTGAAGAAGAAACTCGGCGATGACATCGACTTCATCGGCAGCGGCCCGGAGGAACTGCGCAAGCACCTCGCCGCCGAACTGGGGCGCTGGCAGAAGGTGGTGAAGGAAGCCGGCATCAAGCCGGAGGAATGATCGATATGACCAATCGGCAATTCCGGATTGTCAGGCACATGGCGCTGGCCACCGCGATGCTGCTCGCGGTGATGGGGCCGGCGCAGGCACAGGCGCAAGCGCAAGCGCCCGCAGCGTGGCCGACCAAACCCGTGGTCATCATCAATCCTTTCCCGGGCGGCAACACCGAGATTGGCGCACGCCTCTATTCGGCCAAGCTCGCCGAAGCCCTGGGCAAGCCCTTCATCGTCGATGGCAAGCCCGGTGCCGGCACGGTGATCGCCAACACCTATGTGGCCAAGGCGCCGCCCGATGGCCATGTCATCCTCATCACTTCGGCGAGCTACACGGTGGTGGCAGCCACCCGGGTCGACCTGCCCTACGACCCGCTCAGGGACCTTACCCCGGTGTCGCAGATGCTGACCAAGGATACGAAGATTTTGCGCAACCGTCAGATTGCCCGGCAGCGGCGCGTAAACAGCCGAGAAGTTGGTCTGGGAGATCGCCTGTTCTCTGG
>CAIPGJ010000228.1 GCA_903864555.1 uncultured Pseudomonadota bacterium
CCATGACCAAGACCTTTGCTGCCCCTTCCTGGGCGGCGCCTGCCTGGGTCCAGGGCGCCATTCGCGGTGCCACCGATCTGGATCCCGAGTACCCCTTCATGCCGTATGGCAAGGATTGCACCAAGAGCCTGCTGGTCAAGGTGATGTTCGGAAAAGGCGGGATACAGCGGGTCTCCTTCCTGCCGGTGAAAATCAACAAGCGCTACTGTCCGGAAATTCTGTCCAGCGGGACTCCGGGATTCCGGGAAATAGTGGATTACATGGAGTGGGTCTCGGTCGATTTGCCCCATCAATTCAGCATGGATGGGGATGAGGTGGTGATCACCTGAGTGGATCGGCTTCAAGCGACAGCGAGCCCCTGTGTTTTCGGTTACCGTTCAGGGCTTCAATCGGAGTTCATTCGGCAAAGATTGGCATGCAATACCAGTAGCCAGGTGCCTCGGACTGCGCTCAAAGAAGCAGCCAGAATAAGTCCGCGTTATCAAAAGAGGAACTGGCCCCCGATTCTTTCGGTCAAGCAAACAAAGGAGGTTGCAATGGTTATCGACAAGGCAGGTCGTGTTCTGGGGACCGTAGCGTTAGCGTTGGTCATGATGGCAGCGGCTCATGCGCAGCAATTTCCCTCGCGCCCCATTCGTGTGCTTGTGGGATTCGGGATTGGCGGATCCACGGATCTGCTTGCCCGGTATCACGGGCAAAAGCTGTCCGAGGCGCTGAATGTCCAAATGATCATCGAAAACAAGCCGGGCGCCAATCAACTGCCCGCCATCCAGTCACTGATCACGGCCAAGCCGGACGGCTATACATTGGCAGCGCTTACCGGCAGTGCTTTTGGCTCGGGACCCGCTTTGAGAAAGGATCTTCCCTACGATCCTCTCAGGCACTTCACCTACATAGGCATCATCGCAACGGTCCCTGCAATCTACTCGGTCAACAAGGATCTGCCGATACGGGACCTCAAGGAACTGGTGAGTTATTCCATCGCAAATCCCAACAAGCTGAACTATGGCTCTGCCGGCGTCGGGGCGTTGAGCCATCTCCTGATCGAATTGCTGATCCATGAAACCGGGCTGAAGGCCACCCATATCCCGTTCAAGTCGAATTCAGACATCATGCGCGAACTGATGACGGGTTCCATCCATCTGGGTCTGACGCCCTTTGACGCCGCTGCGCCCATGATTTCCTCAGGCAAGGTGAGGCCGATAGCCGTAACAGGCGCGCGTCGGCAGAAGGCCTATCCGGCTGTTCCCAGTCTTGCGGAGTCCGGGTTCAAGGGGCTGCAGGATGATGATCCCTATACGATGTACGGCATGGTCGGACCCGCAGGAATGTCTGCTGCGGTCGTATCCGCCCTCACCGGGGCCATGGTCAAAGTGTCGAAGAACCCGGAGTTCGACACCTTCATGCAGGAAAAATTCGCCGCCGAGCCTGCATCCGGCACTGCCGCTGCATTCCGCAGCTTTGCGGAGAGGGATTTCGAAAAATGGAAGGCATTGGCAAAAGTCATCAAGCTGCCAGATTCCTTCTGATCTGCAATATTTTTTTGCGGCGATGCGATAGCACGGGAGAGGAATAATCATGAGGGAGGGAAGTCGGATAATCACCCTCATCGTCAAACAAGTGGAAAGCCCGGAGATCGCCGTCCTGGCCAAGCGCTGCGGCTTCGACGCCCTCTATGTCGATCTGGAGTACGGCGTGATTCGCGAAAGCGCGGTGGGGCCGATTGCGCAGGCGGCGAGGAGGGCCGGCATCACGGCCTTAGTGCGACTGCCCAGTGCTGATCCGGCCTGCGCCGCGCGCTGCCTCGCCGCCGGGATGGCGGGGCTGGTGGTGCCCAAGGTGAAGACGCTCGACCAGGTGCGCGCCATGGTGGCTGCGGCCAAGTGTGCGCCGATCGGACAACGGCCCATCGATGAATCCTGGTTCACGGGTGAGGATGCGCAACTCTCTGACGACGAGAAGCGAGCGCGTATCAATGCGGCCACCACGCTCGTCATCATGCTTGAATCCCCCGAAGCGCTGGCCATCGCCGAGGACATTGCCGCCGAACCCGGCGTGGACATCCTGCACATCGGCACGGCTGATCTCTCCCGCGCCCTGGGCATTCCCAACCAGTACGACCACCCTGACATCCTGTCCGCCTACCGGCGCGTCATCGCCGCGGCACGGGCCCATGGCAAGGTGGCCGGGGCCGGTGGCATGACGGTGAACAAGGCCATCGCCCAGACGGTGATCGACATGGGCGTGCGCTTCATCACCGGCGGCAATGAGTGGAATTTTCTGCAGGAGGCGGCCACGGCACGCGTGGGCGAATTGCGCGAGTTGCCCTCGTCCTGACGTCTCGACCCAGGTGCATGCATGAAACGAAAGTACCGGGGCACGACCCTGATCGTGGAGGAGGATCCGAAGGACAGACTGCCCCTGGCAAACCGCGTGGCTGCCTCGGCCATCGATCTTTTCACGGCGGGCATGTTCCTCCTTTGCTGGGTCTGGCCCATCCCGTGGCGCAAGACCTTGCCGGCCGAACTGGGCTTCATCATCGGGGTCGAGTTCCTGGTCATCCATGGCGGGTTTTTCATCGCCAATGCAACGATGGTGGCGGCGGTGGTCCTCACCCTGGCCTACTCGGCGCTGGCCTGGGCAGCGTTCAGCATGGGGGTGGCTTCTCCCTGGCTGGCATTCGGGGCCTTCGGCTGGCTGCTGCTGGACCGGATCACTTCGGTGCTGGCCGGCCCCGAGGGCCAAATGGAAAGGCAACGGCGCCAGAACTATTTCTGGTCCTGCTCGATGGCGTTCTACATTGGCGGTGCCTTCATTGCATTATTCGTCTGGATACCGCCGCTGGGATTGGGCTGGTATCCGACACGCCGCCTGCCCGGGTGGAGCATGGAGGTCGAATCGGTCATGGCCTGGGGATTCCTCTACTTCACGGCCCTGGGCCTGACCAAGTTGTTCGAGCGCAAGTCACACTGGGATCATCGGGGGTGAATCCGCAGGGGCAGTAGCGTCTTTGCTTTGTGTGGACATCTTTCGGCGTAGCGCATCAGTCGCCTGACCCGGCAGCTGCCACACCCGCCGTCGGGGTGCGTGAGCTGTTACTCCGGCGTGATTCCCGCGGCCCGGGTCACGTCACCCCAGCGCCGGATTTCATCGCGGATCAGCCGGCCGAATTCATCCGGTGAGCTGCCGACCAGTTCGCCACCCTGCACGCTGAAGCGCTCCCGTACGGCGGGCACGGCAATCGCCTTGACCGTTTCGGCGTGCAGCTGGTCCACCAGCGGTCGGGGCAGGCCTGCGGGGCCGGCCAGCCCGAACCACAGATACACCGCCATGCCCTGGACGCCGGCTTCACCCATGTTGGGGACATTGGGCAGGACCGATGCGCGCTTGCCCTCGGCGGCGGTGACGGCCAGCGCTTTGACCTTGCCGGCATTCACCTGGTTGAGGACGGTGGAGACCGTGGTCAGCAGCATCTGCACCTGGCCGCCCACCACGGCGGAGATGGCATCGCCGCCACCCTTGTAGGGGACATGTGCAATATTCACCTTGGCGGCGATCTTGAACAGTTCGCTGGACAGATGAATGGCGCCGCCGGGGCCGGCCGACCCGTAGTTGAACTTGCCCGGATTGGCGCGAGCGAGCGCGATGAATTCCTGGAGCGTGCCGACGTTGAGGGAGGGATGCACCACCAGCGCTTCCGGCGCCCGGAACACTTCCGAGATGGCAGTGAAGTCCTTCGCCACATCGAAGGGCAGCGACTTGAACAGTCCAGGGACGATGGCGGTGCTGGTGTCGATGACCATCAGCGTGTAGCCGTCAGGCGCGGCTTTAGCTACCATGGCGTTGGCGATGGTGCCGCTGGCGCCAGTGCGGTTGTCGACCAGGAAGGGTGTGCGCAACTGCTCGGAGAGTTGCTGGGAAACGACGCGGCCGGTGAAATCCACCCCGCCACCCGCGGCGAATGGAACGATCACCCGCACCGGCCGGTTGGGCCAGGCATCGGCACTCAGGGACGGTGAGGCCTGGAGCAGTATCAATACAAGGGGCAGGACGTAGCGCATGGTCATTTCCTCCGGTTGGCTTGCTCGGGTTGTTCTGCAGGCAAAGGCTGATCGTGGCGTACTGGTCGTGTGGCGGTAGAAGCTTCCGGGCCGTGCCTCAGCTGGCGCCGTTCAGCGGCAGCCCGGGCTGATCCCAGGGCATGGCCACCACTTCACCGACGCCGGAGAGCGTGAGGTAGGCGGTGCGCATGTCCGGGCCGCCAAAGCAGATATTGGTCGGGAAGGTGTCGGGCAGCGGCACCTGGCGGATGGAGGAGCCATCGGGGGAGATGACGGTGATGCAGCCGGTGAAGAAGGTGGCGATGCAGATGTTGCCGCCGGCTTCCACGGCCAGGCTGTCAAAACGCTGGTAACCGCCCAGGCCGGCCACCAGGCGGGCGCCGGTCGGGGAAGGATGGGGCAGCTTCTTGACCACGCCCGGGCTGAGGATGTCGAAGGCCCAGAGTCGGCAGGCATCGGTCTCGGCGTAGTACAGCGTGCCGCCATCGGGGGACAGGCCCACGCCATTGGGGGAGCTGACCGGATAGGCCACTTCCACGATGCGGCTACCGTCGGGCAGGGCGTAGTAGAGGCCGCCGTGGTCGCGGTGGCGCTTGTGCCGCTTGCCGTAGTCGGAGAAGTAAAAGCCGCCATGGGCATCGAAGACCAGGTCGTTGGGCGCGGACAGGGGCTGGTCGCCATAGCTGCTGTAGAGCGTGCGGACTTCGCCGCCGCGGGGATCGACGCGCTGGATGTAGCCACCGGTGTAGCTGGCGGGCACGCCGACATTGGTCCACTTGAAATGGCCGGGCCGGTATTCGGTGCCGCCATTGTTGGCGACATAGCAGGCGCCATCCGGCCCGATGGCCAGGCCGTTCGGCCCGCCGCCGGTTTCGGCGATCGTCACCAGGCTGCCATCGGGGCGGACGCAGCGCAGCGTGCTGCCGGCGATCTCGGTGAACAGCACCGAGCCGTCCGCCATCACGGCGGGGCCTTCGGGAAACTTCAGGTCTTGCGCCAGCGTTTTCATTCGGTCTCCTCGTCTGCCGTACCCACAGGACATGGCGGTGGGCATCGGGACTGTGTGCTTGGCATCGGGCGTAACGGCTGTTACAGGCAGGTCCTGCAGCCAGGGGCTGCATTTCTCCGGTCATTCTATATATCAAAATGGGTTTCATTGATCGGAACCCGTGAGCCGAAGCTGCAAGGCGGTTAACGCCGCCCGGACTACCGGCGTTGCTTCCCCGGAGATCGGTGAAAAGCCGCGAGCGATATGCCGTGCGTGACTGGCGGGGCATGCTTCTTGCAAAAGGGCATGGCATTGCCCCCGGAGGACCATGCCATGCAAACCCAGCGGATTTTCCCCAGCGCCGATTACCTGCAGCCGGCCGCCGGTGAGCCCGTGCGCTCGGTCGTCACCGAGACACCGGAGGCGGTGATCGTGGCCTGGCATGTGGCGCCGGGACAGCGCATCGCCGCGCATGTCCACCCGCGTGGTCAGGACACCTGGACGGTGCTTTCCGGTGCAGGGCTGTACCAGATTGATGCAGCCGGTGCCACGCGGCCCATTGTCGCCGGCGACATTGCGGTGGCGCCGGTAGGGGCGGTACACGGCGTGTCCAACCCACACGCCGAGCCGCTGGTGTTCGTGTCGGTGGTGGCGCCAGGCGACGCCGGTTACGAACTGCGCTGATGCCCCGGCCGCGGGCCGGCCGGCCCGTCCTGGTTACAGCTTCTGGATGATGTTCTTGGCGTAATCGCGCACCATCTGGTAGCCGCGCTCCAGCGGAAAATTGCACATCAACTGGCGCACGCCCTGGCGCTCCAGTTCGCGCACCTGTTCCAGCACTTCGGCGGGCTGGCCGATGATGCAGAAGCGCTTGATGGCTTCGGGGGTGACGAAGCGCCGCTCGTCGGGGGCGACGTAGGCGTTGTGGCTCTCGTGCATCATCTTCTGGCGCTCGGCGGCCGGGCGCGACATGTGGAACTCGAGGTAGTCCTTCCAGATGGGCCTGAGGAATTCGGGCGGGTCCTCGCCGTACTCCAGGTGGCGGTCCATGGTGGAGTGCATGGCGGTCATGATGGCCGGGCCGTATTCATTGACGATGCGCTCGGAGTCCACCGGCTCGCCCGGCTCCAGCACCGCGAAGTTCACGCGCACCGAGAGGTGGAAGTCCTTGAGCGGACGGCCGCTGCGCGCGGCGCCTTTTTTGACGTTGGCCCAGATCTGCTCGATGCTGCCGCCGCGCGGGATGTGGGTGGTGAGGCCGTCGGCGATCTCACCGGCCAGGGCCTGCGCCTTGGGGCCGTAGCCGGCCAGGTACATGGGGATGGGGTCCTTGAGGTTGCGGTAACCCTTGTCGGTGAGCATGAAGCGGATGCCGTGCTTCTCGCCGCCGGTGTCGTAGGCCGCCTCCTGGCCATCGAGCAGCGTGCGCACGGTGCGCGCATAGGCCTCGAAGGTTTTCAGGGTCATGGGTTTGCG
>CAIPGJ010000229.1 GCA_903864555.1 uncultured Pseudomonadota bacterium
CCAGGGCCGCGGCCGTCGACTCGCCCATGGCCACGGCGCGCGACAGTTGCGCCACCACGCGGAACTCCCCGGGCAGGCTGTCCAGATGGCCGGCCATCACGGCAGCGATGACTTCGCGCGGCACGCCCAGGTTCGCGGCGTAGGTCTCGTGGTACTTCGCCTCGTACTCGAAGCCCATGGGGCAGGCTGCGGCGAGGATGGCCACTTCACGCTGATGCTCGGTCAGCACCGACTGGAAGCGGCAGTGCGCGCCGACGCGGGCGATGCGCCGCGCCGCATTGGGGGAAGGCATCAGGCTGGACCAGATGGCGCCCAGCGGCTGGCCGGCCAGATTGCGGTCCTGCTGGATCTCCAGTGCGGCTTCGCGTTGTTCGGGGGTGGCCTTGTCCAGGTCGAAGGCGGGAAGGGGGTTGGCCATGGCAGACTCCGTGGATGTGGGAACATTGACTAACTGAAGATGACTGCACCGTTCGATGCGGGCAGTTTAATGGAATGCCGCATCAGCCAGCCCCGCCGGCTCCGCCGGACATCGCCGGGCGGCCGGCAGTCAAGAGAGGAACGAAACATGGAACAAAGCCTGATCACGGCACGCGAAGGCGCCGTGCTGACTCTGACGCTCAACCGACCGGCGTCGCGCAACGCCTTCAACCGCGAACTCGTCGCGCGCCTGCGCGAGGCGCTGCATGCGGCCGCCGGTGACGACACCGTCGGCGTGGTGGTGCTCACCGGCGCCGGCCAGGTGTTCTGCCCGGGGGGCGACGTGAAGGAACTGGGCGTGCTGGCGGCACAAGGGGACGGGCGCCTCATTGAAGCGGCCAATGAACGCATCGAGCTGTTCCGCGCCCTGCGCAACCTGCCCAAGCCGGTCATCGCCAGCCTCAACGGGCCGGCCATCGGCGGTGGCGCCGGCCTCGCCATGTCCTGCGACCTGGTGATCGCGGCCGAGGAGGCCTGGCTGTCCTGGCCGGAATTGAAAGGCGGGGTGGTGCCCGGTGTCATCCTGGTCAGCCTGAGCCGCCTCATCGGGCCGCGCCAGGCCATGGACCTCATCCTCAGCGGCCGCCGGCTGCCGGCCACCGAGGCGCAGCGACTCGGCCTGGTGAACCGGGTGGTGCCGCAGGGCGAACTGGCCGCGCAGACCCTGGCTTATGCGAAGGAGATCGAGTCACCCCACCTGCAGGCCCTGCGTTACACCAAGACGCTGTTCAACCAGATCTGCGAGATCGACTATGACCGGGCACTGGAACTGGCCCGCGACATCAATGTGCTGACGCGGCCACGCCCGGCATGAGTGGCTGCGCTCGTCCGCAAGCAGCAGGATGCGGAGGCGCATCGCCGGCACCCGTGGACAAACCTCGCGCGCTGCCAGCCAAACAGGCATTCGTCGAAATGGATTACCGGCAGCCAACCTTCTGAGCCGCTCCCTGCGTGCCCTCCTGCCCGAGCGGGAGGCTGTGCAACTGCGCCATGGCGAGGCGCTGTTCCAGACAGACGGCCGCCTGCTCTTGAACCGCTTGCATCGACAGTTGCATGGCGGGCATCCGGCCATACACTCGTGAAACAGACCAGCACCGGGGCATGCATGAACACGGACGCAAGAGTGCCTAAGAAAATACTGATCAAGGGGGCACGGCCCCCTTGAGAATCCCCCACTTCAGAGGGGGGGGTTTCAGTCATTCTTTTACTTTCGGACTTGATCAGTGTTTCCCTAACAATGCGAGGGGACAAATCCCCTCGCGCTCCCCTAAGTCAGGGCGCCTGACGGCAGTTCTGTCAGGCGCTCTAAGTGAACCGATCGTCATTGCAGCATCCATCCCTGCTCCGGAGGCGGGCGGCCTGCATGCTCGCTGATTCCACGACCCGGAGGGACAAGCCATCCTGAAAGCGTGAAGGCTGTCAGGGCGCCAGGCCGCCATTGCGCCGCGCCCAAGCAGGTCGTGACGCGGGAGTGCTCGCATTCGGGAGGGTCGATGCCATTGCGCAAGCGGTTCTCTACCCCGGCGGTTGCGTGCGTTCCGGGCCGGGAGACGACACGATCTCCGATAGGTCTGTCGGTCAGGGGGGCACATCGACTCCGGCTGAATGAGATGCATTGCCTGTACCGGGGGGATAGGCGCAATGGCGGATGGACGCTGGCTGACCATGCACCTAGAATGAATCATGTCAGTCTCGCATTGCGGCTTCAGACGGGTGCAAAGTGTCATGTAGTTGATGCAGTATGGCGACCGGTTCGCCCGTCAAAAGGTATGCGCAGCGCTAGCTTGGTTGACTGCCAGAGCTACGCCGGCATGTCCTGATGGCCCGTTCCGTGATGCTGTTGCCGCTGAGGTTCTGATATCCTGCAGCAGCCCACATCGGTCTCGGACATGACCTCGCTGAGATTGATCCTGTGGATTGCCTCGGCTGCTGCGCTGCAGTTGGTGATCGTCTTCGGCATTGGCCTCTGGCATCACTGGCAGCGCTATGTGTCGCTGCGCCTGCGGGCAGGTGAGGGTGTGCCGCCAACCGCCAGGATGGAGTCCGAAGGCGATGACGATGACGAGCCGGTGGCCGGCATGTGGCAGGGCTACCTGCCATTCAAGGTGGTCCGGCGGCAGATCGAGGACGACAATCAGTCGGTCTGCTCCTTCTATCTGGAACGAGCCGACGGCAACACCTCGCCTTTGCCGGGTTTCCGTCCCGGGAAATTCCTGACCTTCCGGCTGGAGCTGCCGCGGCCGGACGGCACCAACGAGCCAGTCATCCGTTGCTACTCCTTGTCCGATGCACCGTACCCCGGGCAGTTCCGGGTGTCGATCAAGCGTGTGCCGGCACCAGAAGGGACACCGTTTCCGCCAGGACGTTCATCGAACCATTTTCATGAGCATGTCCAGGCGGGCAGCGTGCTTTCGGTCAAGGCACCGGCAGGCCATTTCTACCTCGATCGCAGCGATGCGCCGGTCGTGCTCATCGGCGGCGGCATCGGCATCACGCCCATGATGAGCATGCTCAACACCTGCCTGGCCGGACAGCCGGGGCGTGAGATCTGGCTGTTTTACGGCGTGCGCAACAGCCGCGAGGTGGTGATGAGAGCCCACCTCGAGGCGCTCGCCGCCGCCCACCCGAACTTTCAGCTGCGCTTGTGTTACAGCAACCCACTGCCGGGAGAGCTTCCCGGCCGGGATTTTGAGCATCACGGCCGGGTCGATGTCCTGCTGCTGCGGACGCAGTTGCCGATCAGGCCCTACCACTTCTACATCTGCGGCCCCACGCCGATGATGCAGACCCTGGTGCCTGCCCTGGAGGACTGGGGCGTGCCGGATTCACGCATCCATTTCGAGGCATTCGGTCCGGCTTCCATCAAGCGCCGCAATGCAGTGCAGCCGCAGGCCGCCGAGACCGTGGGGGGCGAAGGATCGGCATCGATCATGGTCAGCTTTGCACGCAGCGGCATGCAGTTGGCCTGGCAGGCCCATGCGCACAGCCTGCTGGACTTTGCCGAGTCCAATGGCATTGCCATCGCTTCGGGTTGCCGGTCCGGCGCCTGCGGCACCTGTCAGACCGAGATCACAGCGGGCGAAGTGGCTTATCAGCAGGCACCCGACTTCGACCCCGAGCCGGGCACCTGCCTGCCATGCGTCTGCGTGCCCCGGTCCAACCTGGTTCTGGAGGCCTGAATGCCGCAGGCGACTTATTCGATCTGGCGCCGGCACATCCTGCCATTCACCCTGCTGGTGGGCCTGCTGGCGGGGTGCACGCTGGCGGGAGATTACCTGCTGCATCGGCTCGATCTTGTCTGGGTTGGCCGTTACCTCGGCATACCGGGCGTGCTCCTGATTGTCATCTCCCTCGCCTATTCCCTGCGCAAGCGCAAGCTGATCACTGCCGGCAGCCCGAAGGGTCTTCTCGCCATGCATGAAGCCACGGCCTGGCTCGGGTCGCTGCTGGTGCTGATCCATGCAGGGATTCACTTCAATGCCATCCTGCCCTGGCTGGCCACCGTCGCCATGGGCATCAATGTCATCAGCGGCATGGTCGGAAAAATGCTCCTTGGCCGTGCCCGTGAGCACATCCAGAAGCAGCGTGACCACTATCAGCTGCGCGGCCTGTCCCGGCCCGAGGTGGAGCAGGCAGTGTTCTGGGATGCGGTGACCTACGATGCCATGACCCAGTGGCGCAAGGTGCACATCCCCATCTTCATCGTCTTTGCCGTGCTGGCGCTGGGTCATATCGTCAGCACCCTGCTTTTCTGGGGCTGGAGATGAGCAACATCATCAAGCTGGTGGTGGCGCTGAACCTGATCGGCCTGGCGATCCTGGCGTTTGTCTATCCGAACCTGATGGTCGGGCCGGGCAAGCTGATCCCCGGGCACCAGCAGCTCGAGCTGGACTGCTTTGCCTGCCATGCGCCCTTGAGGGGAGCGTCTGCCGAGCGCTGTGCAAGTTGCCACAAGCCGGCGGACATCGGTCGCCTGATGACCACCGGACAGCCGGTCACCAAGCCGCTGACCTCGACGCCCTTCCACCAGAAGCTTGTCAGGCAGGATTGCGTTGCCTGCCACAGCGACCACGCCGGCGTGAAACGCTTCCGCCTGCAGGGCAGTTTCAACCATGCCTTGCTGCAGCCCGCTTCACGCGACCAATGCCAGTCCTGCCACAAGGCCCCTGCCGATGCGCTGCACCAGCAGATCACGGCAAACTGCGGCCAGTGCCATACCCAGAAGAAGTGGACCCCGGCCAATTTCGACCATGACCAGAAATTCCGGCTCGACAAGGACCACAACGTCAAGTGCGTGACCTGCCACGTCGGCAACGACTACAGCCGCTATACCTGCTATGGCTGCCATGAGCACACGCCGGAGAAAATCCGCCGCGAGCACATCGAAGAAGGCATTCGTGATTTCAAGAACTGCGTCGAATGCCACCGCAGCGCGGATGAGCACGACATTCGCATGCCGGGCAGGGAGAAGCGGCGTGATTGACCGGGACGCACCGGGCGGGGCCTGAGACGAGCGGCGTGGATGGGGAGGGCTTCTGCCCAGGGCGGGCAGCCCGTGCGGCACCTGTCGCACGGCCACGGTTTCTTCGACATTTGCCGCACATCCCGCCGTTTCGTGTTATCTCCTTCCCCATGGAAACAAAAGCACCCACGCCGCGAGCCATCCTCGTCGGCATACAGACGCCGGATGTCGATGACGTCCAGCATGCGGCCAACCTTGAAGAACTGGGAAGGCTGGTCAAGACCCTGGGCTACGAAGTCGTCGACACCGTGTCGCAAAAGCGCCCCGGCATCGGCGGGGCGACCATCCTCGGCAAGGGACGCCTGGAGGAACTGGCGCAGATGACCGGAGGCAGCGGGGTGGTGCGCACTCTGGCGCCCCCACGCAAGTCCAAGGCACGTGATCGCTTCGAAGGCGCGCATGAGGAAGAGCCGGTCGAGACCGACCCCGACTTCGTTGCCAAGGCCAAGTTCGAGTACGTCATCGTCAACCACGAGATCTCGCCCAGCCAGGCACGCAATCTGGAGCGCGCCACCGGTGCGCAGGTGCTCGACCGGACCGGCGTCATCGTCGAGATCTTCCACCGCCATGCGCACAGCCGCGAAGCGAAACTGCAGGTGGAGATCGCGCGGCTGAAGTACGTGTCGCCGCGCCTGCGCGAATCCTCAGTGGGCGGTGACCGCCAGCAGGGCGTGGGCTCGGGCGAGTCCGACCTGGAACTGGATCGCCGCAAGATCCGTGACCGCATCGCCGAACTGAAGGAACAACTGGAGAACATCCAGCGCGACCACGACCAGCGCCGCCGCGCGCGGCGCGACCAGTTGCGTGTGGCGCTGGTGGGCTACACCAATGCCGGGAAATCTTCGCTGATGCGCGCGCTCACCGGCAGCGATGTGCTGGTGGCCGACAAGCTGTTCGCCACCCTGGACACCACGGTGCGCGTGCTGCACCCGGAGACGCGGCCTCGCGTGCTGGTGTCCGATACCGTCGGATTCATCAAGCAGTTGCCGCATGACCTGGTGGCCTCCTTCAAGTCCACCCTGGACGAGGCGCTGGAGGCTTCGCTGCTCTTGTTCGTGGTGGACGCCTCCGACCCCACCCATGCAGCGCAACTGGAAGTCAGCCGCAGCGTGCTGGCCGAGATCGGCGCGGACAGCGTGCCCTCGCTGCTCATCCTCAACAAGACCGACCGCCTGGACGATGAACAGCGCGCCGCCTTGCTCGATCAGCATCCCGACGCCATCCAGCTCTCGGCCAGGTCGCCTGCCGATGTGGCTCGCCTGCGCGAAACCATCATTGCCTTCTTCGAGCAGTCCATGGTCGATGAGCGGCTGGTGATTCCCTATGCAAAACAGGGATTGTTGGGCGAGGTGTACGCGAACGTCCGCGTGCTGGCCGAGGATTACGACACCGAAGGCCGTCTACTCGATGTGCGTGGCCTGCCCGGCGCCATCGCCAGCCTGCGGCGATCCCTGGCGTCTGCTTGAGATCATCCCCGGTTGTCTCCTGAGTCTTGGCCCGTCGCCATCCGGGCGGGCAAGGCAGCAAGCTTGCGCGAATGGCGGCTTGCCTGTCGGATCAACCAGGGCCGTCGCATCACCTTCATTGCAGGCGGCCGCTGCGGGGGCTAGCATGCGTGAATTCCTCCATCCACCAGGAGCGGGCGCATCATGATTTCAATGCAGACGGCAGGTGTGGCAGGCAGGGCCAGATTGGCAATCGTGATCGGTGCGGGTCTGGGGATGTCGGCATTTGCGACGACGTCCCCGGCCCAGGGCGCTGGCGACTATCCCAACCGTCCGGTGACCGTGGTGGTGGCCTTTGCCGCCGGCGGCGCGGCCGAATTCGAATCGCGGCTCTACACCCAGAAGATGAGCCAGAACCTGGGCAAGCCCTTCCTGCTCGACTTCCGCCCCGGCAACAGCGGCATCACCGGCACCACCTTCGTGGCCCGATCCGCACCGGATGGCTACACCCTGTGTCCGGGTCAGGGCAGCTTCACGGTGTCTGCGGCCACCATCAAGAACATCACTTACGACCCGGTGAAGGACTTCGCGCCCATCATCCTGATGAGCAAGCGGTCCATGTTGCTGGTGACCCACCCGGACATGCCCTTCAAGAGCGGCCGTGAATACATCGCCCATGCGAAGGCGCGCCCGGGGCAACTCAATTTCGCCACGCTGGGCAGCGGCAGCGTATTTCATCTGGCGGGCGCCTGGCTGCACGGCCTCACCGGCACCAGCGTGACCTTCGTGCCCTACAAGGGCGTGACGCCCTCCGCCGTGGACTTGATCGGCGGCCGGGTGCAGGCCATGGTGATAACCCCGGAGATCGGCCTGCCGCTGGTGAAGTCGGGCAAGCTGCGGGTGATTGCCACCACCGGCACCGAGCGCCACCCCATGCTGCAGGACGTGCCGACGCTGATCGAGGAGGGGGTGGCCGGCTACGAGTATCTGGGCTGGACCGGCTTCTTTGCCCCGGCCGGCACGCCACCAGCCATCGTCAGCAAGCTGAATGCCGAGTTCACCAAGGCGGGCAAGTCGCCCGACGTGGCGCAGAAAATGGCCGACAGCGGCGGTGCGGTGATGGTACTCAGCACGCCGGACTACCTTGGAAAGTTCATTGCCAACGAAGTGGGACGGTGGAAGCGGGTGGTGCAGGACAACAACATCGTCGTGGAATAATCGGCAGCCTGCTGCAAGGCAGGCGATGTCCTCAGGCAGGGTCTTCCAGTTGCAGCAGGGCCCCGGTGGGCAGGGCCTCGCGCAGTGCCGCCACCGTGGGCGGATCGCGGAAGCTCAGTCCCACCGCCGGAAAACCAGAGCCCATCGACGACAGGCGTTCCACCGCAATCACCTTCAGCCCGGGTTTGATGAGGCCTTCCAGGGAGAGCGGTTGGGTGGTCTGGCCCTCCACCGCCTTTCCCGAGCGGACAAAGCCGATCAGCACCGCGCCGCGGCCGGCAAGGCTCATGCAATTGTGGACCTGGATTTCAGCGGGCATGTCGGTGATGGCTTTCCATAGGGGTAGTCAAGGGGGGCGCTTGATGGCATTCGTTCACCCCGGTGTTGTCGAACCGGGCTGCAGCGGACCGCGCCCTGGGAACAACGCGCGGGCTGCCTTCAGACCTTGATGTAGTCGATCTGGATCAGGAAGGGGTATTTCAACGCCAGGTCGGCCGGGTTGTAGGCCTGGTGCTGATCGCGGATCTGGCCGATGGCCCCGGCACGCAGTTTGGCGAGCTTCGCCTCATCGGCCATCACGAAATTGGTTACCGCCTCGCCGCTGAAGCACACGTGCAATTCACACGCTCCGTCTGCCTCGATGGCCAGGATGGCCGGGTCACCCTTGACGAAGCGCTTCTGCGCAAAGGCGCTGGAGACTTTTTCGCCATTGCCCAGGGCCTCGGTGACCACGCCCGCCAGAAAATCCTGTACGACTGCTTCTGTATTGTCCACGCTGTTCCCTTGAAGTGCCGGGCGCCGCAGCAAAGGCACGGCGCACCCTGCAAATGTGCAGCTGTCCATTTTACCGAAGGGGGCCGCATGCGGGCGGCCCCTGGTGGTCTGGTCAGCCGGGCTTGCGCCCGTCGCTGCCGTCGAACTCCTTCGCCTGCGAGGCCAGCATGGTGTAATCATCGGGAGAAGCGGCGCCCGGGGTGAGCAGTTGCATCTGCATCGGCGCCCAGGGCAGGGGGAAGGGGCGGCCATCGGTGAAGGACGTTCTCGCCACATTCAGCATCATCGACAGCATCTGGTAGTAGCCGACGATGCCCAGGATGTCGATCACGCCGGACTCGCCGAATTCGGCGACCGTGCGGGCGTAAGTGGCATCGCTGGCGCCCTTGGTCGCCAGCACCTCGGTGACAAAGTCATACAGCACCGCTTCGTCCTGGGCCATGACATCGGGGCGCCGGCCTTCGGCAATCGCCGTCAGCGTCGCCGGATTCACACCCGCCTTCACGGTCTTGCCGTAATGCGCGTTCCAGGCGTACTGCGACGTCCAGGCGCGCGCTGCCATCAGGGTGGCCATCTCGTTGATGCGGTGGTCGAGCTTGCAGTGGTAGCGCGTGTATTCGCCCACCTTGTGCACCGTCATCATCAGCCCAGGGCTGCGGATCAGCGGCCAGAACGGTCCACGCAACTCCCCGCGCGGCCCGGCCGTGATGTCGGCCATGGCGGCGCGCTGTTCTTCGGTCATCTGCTCCACCGGGATGGCGGGCATGCGGTCGGGGAGGACGGTGTAGGTGAGTTCGTTGGGTTGGGTTGTCATGATTACCGTTTTCGTTTCACAAGTGAAAAGGAAAAGACGTCACACTGATCTGCATAGAACCGCTGAAGTCAGGGAGGCTGCTCAAAGGGATCGCGCCATTCCTTACTCCTTGATGGTGACCACTTTGGCGATGTTCGACCATCGCTCGATATCGGCCTTGATGAGCCTGCTGAATTCCTCCGGCGACTGGAA
>CAIPGJ010000230.1 GCA_903864555.1 uncultured Pseudomonadota bacterium
GCGATCACGCCCTGGAACTCGCCCATGACCATGGAGGCGCAGAAGGTGGCCCCGGCACTGGCCGCCGGCAACGCGGTCATCCTCAAGCCTTCCGAAGTCACGCCCTCCCCCGCGCTGGAACTGGGACGCGTGGCCTTGGCGGCCGGTCTGCCGCCAGGCCTGCTGAACGTGCTGCCGGGCACCGGCGCCATCGCCGGCGCGGGGCTGGTCGAGCATCCGGGCGTCAAGATGGTGTCCTTCACCGGCGGCACTGAAAGCGGCCGTCGCATCGGCGTGATGGCAGCACAGAAGCTCATGCCGGTGGCACTGGAGCTGGGTGGCAAATCACCGCACATCATTTTCGAGGATGCCGACATCAAGGCTGCCGTCGCCTCTGTGGTGGGGGGCATCTTCGAAGGCACCGGGCAATCCTGCGTCGCCGGCTCGCGCCTGTTCGTGCAGCGCAAGGTGCATGACCAGGTGGTAGACATGTTGAAGCAGATCGCCACCACGCTGAAGGTGGACCTGCCTGACACCCCGGGCGCGGAGATGGGGCCGGTGGCCTCCTTCGCGCACCGCGACAAGATCGAGAAGATGGTGGAGGACGCGCGCAAGGCCGGCGCCGACATCCTGGCCGGCGGCGCCCGCCCCTCGGACAGCCGGCTGGCCAAAGGCTCTTTCTACCTGCCCACCCTGATCGGCGGGATCACCAACCGCGCTGCCATTGCGCAGCAGGAAATCTTCGGCCCGGTGCTGTGCATCCTGCCTTTCGATGACGAAGAGGATCTCGTCGCGCAGGCCAACGACACCACCTATGGCCTGGCATCGGGCATCTGGACTTCGGACTTCCGCCGCGCCTGGCGGGTGGCCCGTCGCCTGGAAGCCGGCACCGTCTGGATCAACACCTACAAGCAGCTGTCCATTGCCACGCCCTTCGGCGGCTTCAAGGAAAGCGGCATCGGTCGCGAGAAGGGCATCAACGGCGTGCGCCTGTACCAGCAGTCCAAGGGCATCTACTTCGGGCTGGACTGAGCAGGCATTGCTCATGAAAAAGGCCGGGCATGCCCGGCCTTTTTGTTGCGGCTCCAGCCAATCAAATGCCGCTCACGACCCCAGCAACACCCCGCCGTTGACATGCATGGTCTGACCGGTGATGAAGGCGCCCTTTGAGGTGCACAGGAAATGCACCATGGCGGCGATCTCCTCCGGCTCCCCCTGGCGTCCGAGCGGCACATTGCCTGCAGGGGTGATCTGCTTCGCACGATGGCTGGGCCGGGCAGTGTTGATGGGGCCGGGGGACACGCAATTCACGCGTATTCCATGCGGGGCCAGTTCCTTGGCCAGCGCCCGCGTCATGCCGACCATGCCATGCTTGGCCACCGAACCATTGACCCGGCCGACGGCACCGGCAATGGCACCGGCGCCACCCAGCATGACGATGTTGCCGCCGCCTGCCTTGATCATGTGGGGCACGCAGTTCTTCACGCAATGAAATGATCCATCCAGCGAGATCGACAGCGGATAACGCCACTGCTCGAAACTCATCTCCATGAACGGCGTTTCCTTGCGATAGGAAGCGTTGAGCACCAGCGTGTCCAGTCGTCCGAATGCCTTCACGATGTCCTGAACCATGGTTTCGACGGCGCCGGCATCGGTGATGTCAGCCATGAACAGGCCTGCCTGCCCGCCCGCATCGATGATCTCCTTGACGACCTTTTCGCCGTCCTCGCGCGACGAAAGTGCATTCACCGCGACGGTGGCACCGTCGGCCGCGAAAGCCAGGGCGGTGGCACGCCCGATGTTCTTCGCCGCCCCGGTGATCAGGACGACCTTGCCCGACAGTTCCTTGTGGTTCATGAACACCCCTCCTCATGTTTTTCGTTTCGACCAGTGTATCGAAATGCCGAAAACCTGGGGATCAGACCCGGCAGGGCAGCAATGAAAAAGGCCGGGCTAGGCCCGGCCTTTTTCAATCTTCGAGCTTCAGCTCAATGGCCGCCTACCGGCTCGCCATCCAGCTTGATCACACCTTCGGCTTCAAGGCGGTCGATGTCGCGGCGGGCATAGCCCAGTTCCATCATCACTTCAGGAGTGTCCACACCGATGCGCTGCTTGCCCAGCCAGCGGATGTTGCCCGGATTGCGCGTGAACTTGGGCACGATGTTCTGCAGCCTCACCTTGCCCAGGTCCGGGTCCTGGATCTCGCGCAGCGTGCCGCGATGCTTCACCTGCGGATCCTCGAAGATCTGCGCCACGTCGCAGATCGGGCCGGCCACCACGTCTGCCTTGTGGAAGTGGTCGAGGACAAAGTCCTGGTCATGCTGGCGTATCCAGTCGGCAATGCCGCCATCGATCTCGTCGATGCGCCTGAAGCGCTGGGGATTGGTGCCCAGCGTGGGGTCCTCGGCCCAGTCCGGCCGGCCGATGGCACGGAACAGCCTGGGCGCGATGGAATTTGCAGCAGAAGACACCGCCACCCACTTGTTGTCCTTGGTGCGATAGGCGTTGCGCGGCACCGTCCAGGTGGAGCGATTGCCACGGCGGCTGGTGATATGACCGAGCTGGTCATAGTCGATGACCATGGAGCCGAGGATGGACATGAGAGGCTCGTACAGGCTGATGTCGATCTCGTCGCCGAGGCCGGTCTTCTCGCGGTTCAGCAGCGCCGCCAGCACCGCGTAGGCGCCGGTAATTGCGGCCACGCCATCGGCAATGGGCACCGAGGGTAATGTCGGGGGGCCGTCCTTCTCGCCGGTGATATGGGCAAAGCCGCTGAAGGCCTCTGCCAGTGTGCCCATGCCGGGACGCCGGCTGTAAGGGCCGGTCTGACCATAGCCGCTGATGTGCAGCATCACTAGGCCCTTGTTGGCCTTGCTCAGGGTTTCGTAGTCCAGGCCCCACTGCTTCATACGGCCAGGGCGAAAATTCTCGACGAAGACATCGGCCGTGCCCACCAGCTTGCGCACGATTTCCGCGCCCTCGGGCTTGCTGACATTGACCGAGATCATGCGCTTGTTACGCGAGGAAACCGCCCACCACACGCCCTTGCCGTTCTTGAACTTGCCGGTCAGACGCACGTCATCGCCATCCGGATGCTCGACCTTGATCACGTCGGCACCGAGGTCGCCCAGGAGGGTGCAGACCAGCGGACCGGCGAAGATCATGCCCAGGTCGACTACGCGAAAACCGACCAGCGGCCCCTGCGGCTTGGGGCCAGCTTTGCCATAGGACCTGGCCCTGGGACCGGACTTGGCCCCGGACCTGGACCTGTCGGCCGGCTTCGACGCCTTTTTGAGCGGCGCCGGCTTGCGCTTCGGCGCCGGCCTGGTGGCCTTGCCTGCGCTGGTCACCTTGCGTGCGGGTGCGGGTTTGCCTGCAGGCCTGGACCGGGCCGCAGATTTCACCTTCGTTGCCGGCTTCGCCTTCGTGGCCGGCTTTACCTTCGTGACCGGCTTTACCTTCGTGACCGGCTTTACCTTCGTGGCCGGCTTTACCTTCGTTGCCGGCTTCGCCTTCGTGACCGGCTTTACCTTGGTAACTGGTTTCGCCTTCGTTGCAGGTTTGGCCTTGCCCGCCTGTTTCGTCTTTTTCTTCACTGCCATATTGGTCCTGATGTCCTGTGTTGTGCCGAAGGCAAGACTACTTGAGCAGGCTGCGCGC